>JAKQEI010000235.1 GCA_029573495.1 Bacteroidota bacterium
TGTGACCCTGGTGGACCGCCTCAGTGAAACGGTCGATCTCGCGCTGGAACTCTCCGATAGCGGGACCGAACGCATGGTGAAAGGCTTCATCGAACAGCTCGAGAAGCACCATTGGATGATCACCTCGTTCACCAAATGAACCTGCTGCGTGTCGAAGTTGCGATCGGGCCTCCCGTACTTCCTGGTCAGGAACGGCCTGCCCCATAGCTATCCGAAGCTCCAGCAGGACATCAGCGCGGAGGTCCTGGTGGTGGGTGCCGGTATAACGGGAGCCCTGGTCGCCCACAGCCTGGTCCGATCCGGGGTGGATGTGGTGGTCGTTGAGCGACACTCGATAGGAACAGCCAGCACCAGCGCGAGCACGGCGCTGCTCCAGTATGAGATCGATATGCCGTTGCGCAGGCTCCGCGAACAGGTGGGCGTGCAGGCGGCGGACAGGAGTTACCTCTTGTGCGCCCGGGCGGTGACGGACCTCCTGGCCCTTTCCCGATCATTGGGCCTCCACACCGCCAGCGCGCGCAACAGCCTTCAATATGCCAGCGGGCCGAAGGATGTGAGCGGCATGAAGCAGGAGCTGCACATGCGGCAGGCGCTCGGTCTTCCCGTGGAATGGATGGATCCATCCACGTTGAGGGAACGGTATGGCCTGCGGAAAAGTGGTGCGCTATTCTCACGCTGTGGCGCGGAGATCGATCCGTATGCGTTCACCCATGCGCTCTTCCAGCAGGTCATAGCAGCGGGTGACAAGGTCTTCGAGCGCACCCAGGTGGACCGTCATGCGAGGGCCCGGAACGGGACGTATGAGGTCCGCACGAGCGAAGGCCATCGGATCAGTGCGGGACACCTGGTGATGGCGACCGGCTATGCGAGCCAGGACCTGTTGCCCAAGCCAGTGATCGACCTGGACAGCACCTACGCGGTGGCCAGCCAGCGCATCGATCTGGAAGAGTTCTGGAGCGAAGAATGCCTGATCTGGGAAACGGCCGACCCCTACCTATACCTGCGAACCACGCCCGACCGCCGTGTGATCATCGGTGGCCTTGATGAGCCCTTCAAGGACGCGAAGCGGCGGGATGCCTTGATGCCGCGAAAGACACGCCAGCTCACCAACGCCTTCCAGAAGCTCTTCCCCGCGATCCCCTTCGAACCGGAGTACAGTTGGTGCGGCACCTTCGGCAAGACGAAGGATGGCCTACCCTACATCGATCAGGACCCACGTGATGGCACTTGGTTCGTGCTCGGCATGGGCGGCAACGGAATCACCTTCAGCCAGGTGGGTGCGGCGATCGTCCGCGATGCCGTGCTGGGCCGCGCGAACCCGGACAGGGAGCTGTTCCGTTGGGATAGGTGATGCGTTACCTGCTCGCACGGGATGCTCCGGAGCGCCCCCCCGGTCAACATGGCCGTGGTACTTTGCCTGAGCAACCCCCATGCTCCGCTTCGTCTTTTCCCTGTACCACCCTGCCATGGACCATCGTCGCGTTCTAACCGCCGCTCCTCTGATCATCCTCCTATCCACGGCCCATGCCCTGGTCCCCATGCCGGATGCCGCCTTGCGCGCCTGGGCGCAGGCCACACATCCGGGTTGCATCGTGGGTACGTCCATTGATGAGACGCATACGGGGGTGCAGAGCGCTACGATGATCGACATCAGCGGGTGGTCCACCCCCATCACCGACCTCACCGGTCTTGACGCGTTCGTCAGTGCCACCCACATGAACGTGAGCGGCCACCCGATCACCGTGTGGATGGGACCGGCCAACCCTTTGGAGCTGATCGCCATGGGCTGCAACCTGTCCGGGACCTTCGTCGTGCCGCACCGTGCCACCTCCGTGCGTGTGAGCTGGAACAACATCACCCGGCTGGACATGAGCCAGACCTATGCGCTTGCCGAGGTGGTGGCCCACCACAACCAGATCACACAACTCAACTGGGGAAGTGGCACCCTGCTCCAACTGGACCTCAGCTACAACCAATTGAATGCGCTCGGCACGAACGTTCCCCTGCACAATGCCACTGTGGACATCAGCCACAACAACTTCACGGCGCTGCCCGCATTGGGGTCGCAACCTGGCTGGATCAACGCCAGTTGGAACCAGATCAGCAGCTTCACCAACGTCCCCTGTTACCATGTGGACCTCAGCCACAACAACATCCAACAGGTGCCGGCGAACGGCTTCGGTGGTGCGAACTATCTGGACCTGAGCTATAATCCCCTCACACAAGGTCTGCTCGGGACCAGCTACTCTTTGCAGACGCTGTACGTGAACAACACCCAGCTGCCCTGCCTGCCCTACCTGCACAACGCGCTGGTCGATCTGCGATGCGGCGGCAGCCCGATCCAATGCCTGCCCAACATCCCGGCGGGGTTGAACTTGAGCCAAGTCGACCTCGGCTTCGCCCCCACGGTTTGCCCAGCTACGAGCCCATGCTACTTCGCACCACCATCCATCGCATTGCGCGTGGCCTTGCAAGGGCCTTATGATGCGGACACCGACCTGATGGACGACGACCTGCGCGCACAAGGGCTCGTACCCGCCACCGATCCGTACCCGGCGCTCGGATACACTTACACCGGTGCGGGCTGGCCCGATGTGTTCGATCCCGCAGTGCTGGCGGTGACCGGGGCCGACGCGATCGTGGACTGGGTGATCGTGGGAATGACGCGCAACAACACCATCGTGGACCCGGGCGACGCGGTGAACTACAGCCGCCCGGCGCTGCTGCAACGCGATGGCGACGTGGTGGCCCTGGACGGCACCTGGCCGCTCCCGCTCAAGACGCCGCGTGGCTCCTACCGCACCAGCGTACGCCACCGCAACCATCTGGGTGCGATCACGCGCCTCGGCGAGTGGTTCAACGGCACTCCCGTCACCATCGACCTGACCCGCTACAGCGCTACCGCCTGCTTCGCGGAGGCCATGCATGGCGACAGCCTGATCTCCGACCACCGCCAACTGTGGTGCGGCGATGTGAACCAGGACCATAAACTGAAGTACGCCGGCCTGGACAACGACCGCGACCTCATCCTGCAGGCCATCGGAGGCATCGTACCCACCAACACCATCAACGGTGTCTACCACCGTGCGGACGTGAACATGGACGGTATGGTGAAGTACAGTGGCCTCGCCAACGACCGCGACCCCATCCTCATGAACATCGGCGGTTCGGTGCCGACAGCCATCCGGAACCAGCAGGGATTCCAGTAGCGCGGCTCACTCCTCCCGCTTCACCCAAGCCTGCACCATGCGGAGCTGGCCGAAAGAGAATCGGTCGCCGAAGTTCGCCCGGGCATCATTGAGCCCCTTGTCCGCGTTCTCGCGCATCCAACCGGCGATGGTCTCGCGCTCTTCGGCGGGCATGAGCGCCTCGATGTCCACCGCACCCTCGGCGATGCCACGCGCGAAATGGCCCTCGATCGTGCTCTTCGCCATGGACCGCGTCGATGCGATCTCATCGATGCCCATGCCTTCGCGCACCAGCGCATAGGTGGTCTCGTAGGTGCTTCCCTTGACTGGCTTCCCTTCACGCTTCGCCCTTACGGATCGCTCCTGTGGATCGACGGAACTGGTGCCGGCCGAAGGATCATCGCTTGCGGAGCGGCGCTTGCGTTTCTTCCCCGACCGGCCCTTGGGGCGGTGCTCCTCTGCCCAGGCCCTGGCCTCGCCCACCATGGCGGCTCGTTTCGCGGCCAGGCCCTGCTCAAGGTCTTTCTGCCGCTCGATCTCCTCACCGTTCAGGATGCAGGTGGCCATGTAGCCCACCTTGGCCATTGTGCCGATCTTCTTCACCAGCATGCCGTCGATCTCCTTCAACGCATTGCCGTACTCCTTGGCCTTGCTCAGCAGGTCCACCTGGGCGAGGTGCTGGAAGAGCGCGCGCATGCTCGCCTGCAACTTGTCACCGTAATAGTCCGCACCCTTGGCGATACGCTCCTGCAGTTCCTCCTGCTTATCCTCGTACAGCAGGCGCATCAACTGATTGCGGAACTTCTGTGTGTTCTCCTCCTCGGCGCGCAGGTTGTCGCGCAGGACCTGCAAGGCGGTCTTCATGCTCTCCTCCTCGAACTGCGCCGTTTCCGGATGGTCCTTCATGGTCCATTCCACCTTGCGTTGCAGGTCTCCGAGGTCGAAGGTGCCCGTGAGCAGTTGCTGCAGGTACTCGCGCTGACGGGCCTTCAATTGCTGCGACAGCGGCTCCTGCTGGGCACCGCGCTCGGTGAAGGCCACCACATCGGCATCGCTGCTCACCACGGAAGGGTCGATGCGCGTGCGCAGGATCAAGCCATCCATCGAGCGCAGACGCGACAACGCCACGTAGACCTGGCCCGGGGCGAAGGCGCTGCCCACATCGATGATGGCCTTGCTGAAGGTGAGGCCCTGGCTCTTGTGCACCGTGATGGCCCAGGCCAGCTTGATCGGGTATTGCTCGAAGGTGCCGAGCAGCTGTTCCTCCTGTTCCTTGGTGCTCGCATTCACCGTGTAACGCTTGTTCTCCCAGGTCTCCCGCTTGAGCTTGTAAGTCCCGGGAGCGAGCCTATCGCCCACGCCGTCGTACATCCGCACGGTGATCCCGTCCTTGTCCAGCGATTCCACCCTCGCGAGCTTCCCGTTGAAGTAGGCCTTGTCCACGTCGTTCTTCACGAACATCACCTGCGCACCTTCCTTCAGCTCGATCCGTTCCAGCACAGGGTACATGCTCTCGGGGAAGTCACCATCGGTGATGGCATCGTAGGTGTAGGTCCGGCCCGGAAGATCCGCGAGCGCCTGCTGGTTGAGGGTATCGGCGGTCCGGTTGTGCGTGGTGAGGGTGATGGTCCCTTCCTTCTCCGTCGCGGAAATGACCTCCTTGTAGTGCCGGTTCAGCGCAGCGACATCCGATGCCGTGACCGTGTTGTTGCGCAGGTTGTTGAGGATATGGATGAAGTCGCCATCCTGCTGGCGGAAGATCCGGTCAAGTTCGATGTGTGCGTATCCATGCTCGCGCATCACCCGGCTCTCGAAGAAGTGCGGACTGCGATACCAGCGCTGCAACACGCGCCACTCCTCGTCCTTCACCACGGGTGGCAGCTGGTAGAGATCGCCGATGAGGAGCACCTGTGCACCACCGAAGCTCTGGTTGCGGTTCTGGCGCACGGCCCGCATGCGGAAGTCGATGGCATCGAGCAGGTCGGCGCGCAGCATGCTCACCTCGTCGATGATGAGCAGGTCCACTTCGCGCAGCACATTGCGCCGGATGTTGTTCAGCGGGTGCCTCCTGGTGAGGGTGTCCTGGTCGTGGAAGCTGCCGTGCGCGATGTCGACGGGCAGTTGACGCTCGGGCACGAAGGAGCCGAAAGGGAGGAGGAACTGTGAATGGATGGTGACCCCTCGGGCGTTGAGCGCGGCGATGCCCGTTGGTGCCAGGATGACGTAACGCTTGTGCGTGCTGGCGGCGAGGCGGTGCAGGAAGGTGGTCTTGCCCGTGCCCGCCTTTCCCGTGAGGAAGACGTGGCGGTTGGTGCTGTTGATGAACCGGGCGGCCAGCGCGGCCATCTCGGTCTCCACGTGGGCGTCGTGGATGGGACTTGCGGTACTCACTTCACGAAGGTCGGAAGTGCTCACGTCATGCGGAAAGGACATGCTTCATGGTTGAACGATGCGGCTCCGGTGGAATGACGACTTGATCGTCACCGGCACGAGGACAAGATACGGGACGGCAGAGGATCGGATCCTCACCCACGCTGGACGAAGTACATCTCCATCATTCCTTTCCCTTTCACATCCACTTCGCCCCTGGCGGTGAACACGAGTCCTGGTGCGTCCTTCACCAGTTCGTAGGTCGCGCTGCTGATGTTGACGCGGCCGATGTCCCCGGTGCTCTCCATGCGGCTGGCGGTGTTCACCGTATCGCCCCAGATGTCGTACTGGAACTTCTTCACGCCCACGATGCCAGCGACCACCGGGCCCGAATGGATGCCCAGCCGCATGTCGAAGGCGGGTCGCCCTGCAGCGGTGCGTTCCGCTTTCCGACCTTGCATGAATTCCTGCATC
>JAKQEI010000288.1 GCA_029573495.1 Bacteroidota bacterium
CGGAACATGAAGCCGCGCACACCGATGAAGTCGCCGAGGTGCAGCAGCTTCTTGAAGACCTCATTGTAGAGGGTCTTGTCCTCACCGGGAGCGATCTCGTCGCGATTGATGTAGATCTGCTGATCGCCGGTTGCATCGCGCAGCACGGCGAAACTGGCCTTGCCCATCACCCGTACGCTCATCAGACGACCTGCGAGCACCACGTTCGCTTCGGGTTGCTCTCCTTCCACGTGGCTGGCTTCCTTGAACTCCTCCTTCACCTTGACCACCGTATGTGAAACGGGGAATTGGGCGGCCGGGAAGGGTTCGATGCCGAGTGCGCGCAGCTTGGTAAGGGCTTCGCGCCGCACGGTCTCCTGTTCGGAAAGGACGATGGAGGACATGGGAGCTGCTGGATGGGCCGCGAAGATACCGGCCTGAAGGTCAAGGTGGGCCGTGCCGAACCTGCGGGGATCAGCTTGCGTATCACCCGCCTACTTTTGACCCGTACCAGCAACAGCACGATGCAACAGCTTATTGAAGCCTTTCCGGAACAACTGAAGGAAGCCCTCGAGATCGGCCGCAAGGCCAGATTGAACGCCCCGGGTGGGCCCTACGCCAATGTGGTCGTCACCGGCCTGGGCGGTAGCGGCATCGGTGGCCGGATCGCTGCACAATTGGTCGCAGCGGAGGCCGCCTGCCCCATCGAGGTCTACAGCAATTACTACCTGCCTGCATACGTCGGCAAGAACAGTCTGGTGATCGCCTGCAGTTACAGCGGCAACACCGAGGAGACCATCGCCTCCATGGAACAGGCCCTGGACAAGGGTGCCCGCGTCTGCGTGATCACCAGTGGGGGTAGGATGCTGGAGATGGCCAAGGAGAAGGGCCTGGACCACATCGTTATTCCCGGGGGGAACCCGCCCCGCACCATGCTCGCTTATTCGCTCACGCAGCAGTTCTTCGTGTTGCGGCACTACGGCATCATCGGTGATGGGTTCGAGCAGCAGATCGCCGCGGCTGCAGACCTGTTGGAACAGGAAAAAGAGGAGATCAAGAAGGCCGCCAGGGAGCTCACCGGGAAGTTGGTGGGCAAGCAACTGGTGATCTACAGCGAAGCCAGCACCGAAGCGGTGAGCATCCGTTTCCGCCAACAGGTGAACGAGAACAGCAAGGTGCTCTGCTGGCACCACGCCATCCCCGAGATGAACCACAATGAGCTGGTGGGTTGGGCCGGCGCGGACAAGCACATCGCCGTCGTGATCTTCCGCCACAAGGAGGACCACGAACGCAGCCAGATCCGGATGGAGATCAACAAGGGTGTTTTCCAGAACTATACCCCGCACATCCACGAGGTCTGGAGCAAAGGCGATAGTGCGCTCGCCCGGCAGCTGTACCTGATCAACCTCGGCGACTGGGTGAGCCTCTACTGGGCGCAGGAGAAAGGCGTGGACCCCAGCGAGATCGCGGTGATCAACATGCTGAAGGGGAAGCTGGCGGAGATGAAGTAGCAAGTTCCCCGCACCACCCAACGCGCCGAATAACGAGTGGCGAGTGAATGCCTGTCTCCGAAAGGAGCCGACAAGGCATTCGCTCGCCACTCGCCACTTCTTCCCCGACCTTTGTGCCCGTGAGACAAGTCCACTACCGCGACCTCGGACTGATCGATTACGCCACCGCATGGGACTACCAGACCCGGTTGTTCCAAGCGACGATCGATCGGAAGATCGCGAACCGCAACCTGCCGCCGAATGAGCAGGTGCTGACCGAGGACCATCTGCTCTTCTGCGAGCACCCGCACGTATACACGCTGGGCAAAAGCGGCAGGCAGAGCCACCTACTGTTGAACGAGGCGGAGATGCGGGAGAAGGGGGTTCAGTTCTTCCCGATCGATCGTGGCGGAGACATCACCTACCACGGTCCAGGGCAGATCGTGGGCTACCCGATCTTCGACATGGACCACCACTTCACGGACATCCACCGTTTCCTGCGGACCTTGGAGGAAGCGGTGATCGGCACGTTGGAAGCATACCACATCAAAGCCGGTCGCATCGATGGCCTCACCGGTGTCTGGCTCGACTGGAATGATCCCTTCAAGGCCCGCAAGATCTGCGCCTTCGGCATCCGTGCGAGCCGCTGGGTGACGATGCACGGCTTCGCCTTCAACGTGAACACCGACCTGAGCTATTTCGAGAACATCATCCCCTGTGGCATCGCCGACAAGGGTGTTACCTGCATGGCTAAGGAACTGGGCGGACTACTCCCCATGGAAGAAGTGAAGGACCGCTTGAAGTTGGAGCTTGAGGACCTGTTCGATGTGGAACTGGTGACCGACCATGCGGAAACGCCAGCGGGCCGACAATGAGGCGGCTTCGCGTAGTTCTCGAGTTCTTGATCGTCGCGCTGATCACCATCCTGTTGATCAGCGCCGGGCAGTGGTACACCGACCTGCCGTCGCGCATCGTCATCCATTTCAACGCGTCGGGGTACCCGAATGGATGGGCCGAACGGTCGGTCATCTTATGGTCACTTCTTCCATGCATCGGGGTGGGCCAAGCGCTGGTCCTACGCGCCCTATCCCGTTGGATGGAGGGTAGCGCGGCACGCACGCCGACCAGTATGAATGTTCCGCGCAAGGACCTTTTCCTGCGCATCTCCGAACCGGAACGACGCAAGGCCCTCGCACCCGGAGCCCTGTATTTACGATGGGTAGCGATCCTGCTGCTTCTCCTCTTCATCTACATCGTTGAAGGTGTGGGCGCCACTTCCATCGGTCGCGTCGACAGGTGGTCCGCCATTCCTGTGTACGTCGTTCTGGCAGGCATCCTGCTGCCGATCCCCTTCTTGACGCGGGTTACGCGCAAGCGCATCGAAGCCTCCCATGCCAGCGAGCATCCTTAGGTAAAGGGGACGCCCGTAAATTGCACGAGCCACTGTTCCATTCACAGACCATGCGCACCCTCGTCAGGATCCTCCTCTGGCTCGTCGGCATCATCGGCGGCCTTGTGGTACTCGCCTATATCACAGGGAACGACCATCTGGTGCGTGGTGTGCGCTACACCTACTTGATCGGCCGTTCATCGCCCGAGATCGACGACCGTGACTTCTTCCCGTACGCGACCATTCCTGCGGCCGCGCCACAACCCTGGCCGCAGAGCAGCCGCTACGGCAGGCTGTCCTTGAAACCGGAACAGGAGCAACTGTTGAAGGAGCTGTACAGCGTGGGCTTCGCAGTGTTCCAGCATGACAGCCTCCTCTTCGAGCAATACTGGAACGGCTGGGACGCGGACAGCGTGAGCAACAGCTTCAGCGTGGCGAAGAGCTACATCAGCCTGCTCACCGGTATCGCCATGAAGGAGGGGCGCATCAAGAACGTCTTCCAGCCGGTGGGCGATTTCATTCCGGAATACAGGGAAGGCTGCTACGCGAAGATCAACCTCTACCACCTGCTCACCATGAGCACCGGGCTGGACTGGAGCGAGAGCGGCGCCGATCCCTTCAGTGACAATGCGATGGGCTATTACGGCAGCAATGTGCGCGAACTCAGCTTGATGCAGCCCTGTCGCGACGAGCCGGGCCGGGAGTTCGACTACATCAGTGGCAGCACACAGATCATGGCCGAGGTCCTGGAATCGGCGTACGGCCGTCCGTTGGATGAACTGGTGCGTGAGAAGGTGTGGGCGCCGCTTGGCTGCGAGCATGACGCCTATTGGGGCAAGGATACCGAGGACGGCGACTTCAAAGCCTTCTGCTGTCTGTACGCCACGGCGCGTGACTTCGGGCGCATCGGTCAGCTCTACCTCGATAGCGGGAAGTGGAAAGGCCGGCGCATCATCGATGAGGAGTTCTGGAAGGCGAGCATCACACCGGCCGCACTCGATGACCGCGGGGAACCGAACAAGCGCTACGGCTACTTCTGGTGGCTGGCGGAGCTCGACGGCAACCCCATCTGGTACTGCCGGGGCTTCCACGGTGAGTACGTGGTGGCCATGCCGGACATGGACCTCGTGATGGTGCGCACCGGCATGAAGCGGGAGGAGGTGAACCAGGCCGGACATCCGAACGATGTGTTCGAATGGATCCGGATCGCGCGCGAGCTGGCGTCACGACCGGCCTGACCAGCACGCCCCT
The DNA here is from genome assembly GCA_029573495.1 of Bacteroidota bacterium. Lineage (GTDB taxonomy): Bacteria > Bacteroidota > Bacteroidia > Flavobacteriales_F > PHOS-HE28 > PHOS-HE28. The sequence continues at coordinate 4,111 of JAKQEI010000288.1, forward strand.
TACTTTGCAGGCATGCGAAAGGACATTCCGGCCCCCAAAGTGGAGGGTGTGGCCATGGCGGTGGTGTGCGAGAAGGACGAGGAAGGAGAGGACGCGTGGTACGTGTACCTGATCAACCGGAACGAACATGCATTGGAGAACGTGCTGGTGAGCTCGCGCGGCTATGGCGAGATCGCCGGGGAGGATCGGAAGACCAGCGAGCTGCGACATCACCTGGAACGCCTGGGGCCGAAGAGCTGGGCGCGGATCGAACGCATCGTGGAGGATGTGTTCGCGCTGAGCAACCAGTATTGGCTCAGCTTCTATGTGGGGAAGCAGCTCTTCGACAAGAAGTACATCTTCCTGGCGGGCAGCATCGATCCGGTGCACTTCACCACCATTCCCCTGATGGAGGCCAAGGGGGTGATGATCGAGTGAAGCCGCTCCCAGCACGGGGCCGGCACTTGACCGGTCCGCGTGTTCCCAAGGTCACCCTTCCCATCTTTGCGCCGACCGGTCCACGATGACCCTACTGAGATCCCGTTCATCCCGCGCGTACCTCCTTGGTATCGCACTCCTGACGACCCTGCTGACCTGGTTGGCGTGGAACACGAACGCACCGAAGATGGGCTTCGTGTTAAGCAATCCGAGCGACCCGCTTGGTTACTACCAATGGCTTCCGGGCACCTTCCTGGCGGCTGATTGGGGCTCGATGCCATATGTCCATATCCTTCCCGACGGAAAGGGATTGAGCCTCTTCACGTACGGTGTCGGTCTGTTGCAAGCACCGTTCTTCTTACTGGCGCTGCTTTATTGCAAGATCGTGGGCATCAAGGCCACCGGATTCGAGCTTCCCTTCGTCTTCGCCCGGCTCATGGCCACCTCCACCTATTGCGCCTTAGGACTGGTGCTGCTATTTGATATACTTCGGCATCGCATTCCACGATACATGGTTTGGATCACACTGGCCGTGCTCCTGTTCGCCACGAACCTTTATTACTACACGGTTCATGATGGGGGCATGTCCCACGTCTACAGTTTCTTCCTGTTCGCCTGGCTCTTCCACAACACCCTTAACATGGTGGAACGACCCAATGGACGGAGCCTTTTCGGGCTTTTCATGAGCGGTACCCTGATCGTGCTCGTTCGACCCCTCAATGGCATCGCGCTCCTGCTTCCCCTCTTTTACGGGATTCCCTGGCGCAATGCTCTGAAGGACCGGGTGCAATGGCTCGTCCGTTTCCCCTCATGGTCCATCGCGGGTGTGTGCGTTGCGTTCATCTTGATCCTGCCACAACTTCTCTATTGGAAGGCGCAGACAGGGTCCTACCTCGTCTTCACCTACGGCGCCAAGGGCGAAGGGTTCTTCTGGTGGTCGCCGCATCTCTGGGACATCCTGTTCAGCCACCAGGGCGGATGGTTGCTCTATCATCCGGTGATGATCGGAGCGATGGTGATGCTGTTGCGTGGGGCCTGTTCCGGGAAGCCACCATACGCCGATTGGCGCACCATCCTGCTGGTATGGGTGGTGGCCTGGTACCTCATTGCCAGCTGGTGGAACTGGTGGCTCGGTGGCTCCTTCGGGCACCGCGGCTTCGTGGAGCATTACGCCTTGCTCGCCCTTCCATTGGCCGCCTGCGTGGATGCGCTGATCACCTGGAGCCGGCGGTTCAAATGGCTACTTCTGTTCCCGGCAACCTTCCTCATCTTCCTCAACATCCGCATGAGCCACCTGGCCTTCTCTCCCATGGATGGCCCCTCATGGACATGGGACTCGCTCATCACTTTCTGGGGTGATGCCTTCTTTCAATGAGCCACGCGAGCACGCTCCTTCACAGACCATGGGCGCGGGCGGCGGTGGTGCTCCTGATGGCCTTCGCCGTCCTGGCCCTGCAATATGGATCGGTGCTGCAGGCCCCCAACAGCACGCTCTTCAACGGATCGGGGGACGGGCTGAAGAACTACTACGCCTTTGCCTACCACGTGGCCCACGACTCCACATACATGCAGTTCGAGGGGATGAACCATCCCTTCGGGGAGCAGATCGGCTACCCGGATGCGCAGCCCGCTCTTGCCAACGTCGTGAAGGCCTTGTCCAAGCTGTTCCCCGGATCGCGCGAGCACGGTGTGGGCATCATCAACCTGGCCACCTTGTTCAGTCTGGTGCTCACAGCCTTCTCCCTCTACCTGCTGCTGCGCCACTTCCAGGTGGGCTGGTTCTATGCGGCCGTGTGCGCGATCGTCCTCACAGGGCTGTCGCCACAGACCCCGCGCATCGCAGCTGGCCACCATGCCCTGAGCTACGGCTGGCTGCTCACGCTGCCCGCCTACTTCGCCATCCGGTGCTTGTCCGCTGCGCGCCCCTTGCGTTGGGCGCTGGTGGGTGGTGGCATCACCTTCATCGGCTTCTACCTGCACCCTTACACCGGCATGATCGCCGCATCGTGGATGGGTTCCTTCCTTCTGCTGATGGCCCGGAACCACATCCGCAAAAAGGAATGGACGCGCCTGATCGGGACCGGTGCGATGGTGGTGGTGCCGATCCTGCTCTTCCTTACCATCCAGGCGTTGACCGATCACCACGAAGGACGAACGATCCGTCCGCTGGGCTTCTTCGAGTACAAGACCGATTGGAGCGGCGTGCTTTCTCCACCCGCGGTGTATCGCAGCGCGCTCAGCTGGTGGGCCTTCCCCATGAACATGCCGCAGGAGTTCGAGGCCACGGCCTACCTCGGCATCGCCACGCTCGTCGGGATCATCGTACTGCTGATCGCCGCCGGCATCGGCTGGGCACGCCATTGGACCACTCCTGCAGGCGCCACCGCCTGGCCCTACCCGCTCACGGCCTTGGTGCTCGCATCGCTGCCACTGCTGGCCTTCGCCTTCGGCCTTCCCTTCAACGAGAACCACGGCCCCTTCCCCTGGTCCTTCCCCTTGATCGGTCAGTTCCGGTCGCCGGGTCGCTTCGCCTGGCCGGCCTATTACAGCCTGGGTCTTACTGCCCTGTTCGGCGCGTATTGGTTGCGTCAGCGCGCGGCCGGCTACTGGCGTTGCGCGGCCATCGTCTTCAGCGTGGCGCTTCCCCTGGCGTACCTGCATGAAGCGCGCGCCATGCACGTGGCGGTGACCGCGGGCATCTCCCACAACAGGAACGTATTGAGCGCCGAAGGGCTCACCGCACAGGAACGCGCGCTGATCAACAGCGTTGACGCGACGCGCTACCGCGCCATCATCCCGGTGCCCAACTTCCTGGCCGGTTCGGATGAGTTGCTGCTGCTCCCCGATGATCGGACCATGCAGTTGGCCATGATCCTGAGCTACTGGAAGGGGCTGCCCATGACCGCGTATTCGCTCGCGCGCACCAGCGTGACCGAGACGAAGGAACAGCTGGGTCTCTTGAACGGTCCATGGTATGATCGACCGATCGCGGAGCGTTACGCGCCGGATGATGTCTTTCTGCTGATCAACACCGTTCCGCCGGCCAACGAGGAAGAGTCCCGCTACCTCGCGCTGGCCACGCCTGTGGCAGCGTTCGAAGATGTGCGCCTTTCGAAGATCAGCGCGGCGGAGCTCTTCAAGGACCGGCGTTCAGAGCTATTTGCCGAGCTGGACCGGATCGCCGGTGACAGCATCACCGATGGGTGGATCACCACCCGTCCGGGTGAACGCATCTTCCACACTTCCTTCGACGACCGACCGACCGAACACGTCTATGCCGGAACTGGAGCGTACAGTGGTCTGAAGCGGGATGTGAACACCCTGCTCACCGTGCCTGCGAACAGCTTGACGGAAGGTGAGCGCTACGTGGCCAGCTATTGGACCTACACCCGCGGGCATCTCCGCAATCACGCGCTCACCTGCGTTGCCCAACGCGATCCCCACAGCGGAAGAGAGGACTGGATCACATGTGGCGACATGCGCTTCGCGCGGATCGTGAACGGCGATTGGTCGTTGGTGGAACTACCCTTCACGGCGAACAAGGATGAGGACGAGTACCGGATCTTCGTGGAGGGTCGTAGGAACTACCGCGATTCGATCTGGTGCGATGAAGTGATGGTGCGTCCCGCGTACACCCACAGCTTCAAGGTACTCGAGCGCACCGATGGTCGGATCACGAAAGTGCTCTTCAACGGTCAGGTCCTCACCCGCCCCCGGTAGTGCCGGGCAACACGCATCAGTGCGAGCGGCACCTTGATCCCATCCGATAGTTTCACCTTGGAGCCGCGCATCTCGTGCCAGACGGTCAATGGCACCTCCTTCACCACCTTTCCGAGACCCTCACGCCCCGTGAGCGCCATGCACCGCCACAGCAGCTCCACATCGAAGAGCCATCGGGTCAGGAAGGGCTCGGTGAACAGGGCCGGTACCTGATCGGCTCGGACCAACTTGGCACCGCACTGTGTGTCATAGACCGGCACGTCGAGCTGCATGCTCACGAGGGTGGCGAACACCCGGCCCATGTAATGCCGTGCCGTGGATCGCTTGATGTCGGTGCTGCCCAGAAGCTGAACGCGACTGCCCATGATGATCCACGGGGCACCAGCAGAGCCTGATCCCAACAGGTGGAATGCTTCGGTGAGGGGCGTGGCGAGGTCCGCATCGAAGTAGCCGATGTAGCTGGCTTGCGGCCAGCGTTGGTGTGCGGCGAGCATGCCCTGGCGGACGGCTTCACCCTTGCCTGCGTTCTTCGGAGCAACGTGTACCAGCACACGCTCCGGAAATGCGCACGCCAGATCCGAACAACGGGCGGCGGTCCCATCGGAACTGCCATCATCCGAAAAAGCGAGATGAAGGCCCGGTTCGTGCCGTAGCAGCGCATCCAACTCTGCAAAGGGCAGTCGCTTCTCTTCGTTGAAGCAGGGGATGACCAGGTGAACGCTGCGGGATATCATCGACTTCCGGTGCGGGTGCAGCGGACGGCCAAAAGTAGCCCCCAGGGGCAGGTCCTCCCCATCAGAACGGCCAGGCATCGGCAACGATGCCGAACTGGAAAGGGGCGCTCACGGCCCTTCCCTCCAGGGTCAGCCAGCAACGCACCGTGTATCGACCGTTATCCACCGGGCGTTCCACCACGAGCCCCTGGTCGTACGTGGCTCCCGGGGGGATGTCCAGTTCCATGGAGCTGACATGCGCGCTCTCCTGGTAAAGACTTCCATCCTCCCGCAGGAGCTGGTACACGAACTGTAACGGCTTGCCGGTCTCGGCGCAGGAGGCGAACCGCGTGTCACCTGTGTTCGCCAGCCTTACAGGAACGACGGTGAACCGATCGGGCACCAACCGGAACACAGCATCCGGACCGCTCATGTGCAAGTGCTCCGTGGCCGGGACGGTATCCGTCGATGTCAACCAGTTGTAGCCGACATCCGTCGGGAAGCGGAAATAGGCCGAGTCCAGCACTTGGATCTTGAACCAGTTGGGCGCCCAGGAAGGCCCAAGGAATTGATCCGGTATCGGCGCCAGCTCCGCCACACGTGCGAGGTCATCCGACACGAAGAAAGTCGCCGCTTCGTCCGGTCCGTTAACGGCCGAGACCAAAGCACTTTCCACGCCCACGGCCCAGTGCACCAGTGCGTAAGCCCACGGAAAACTATCGAACCGCACAAGGCCTTTCCGGACCCCCAGCTCTTTCTGGGATGCGGTCACGCGTTGCTGGTAGCGCACGCGCTCCGTGAAGCGGTAATGCCCACGATGGATCTGAAGCAGGCCAATGGTGCAGGCCAGGACGAGGAACACACCGGATGCCCGCCGGACGAAACCGCGCGAACGCTCCCATTCGGAAGCGAAGGCGATGGCCCACACCAGACCGATCACCGGATAATAGTTCTCGTAGATGACCGGTGCCATGCCGTCGCGGTCCACGATGAGGACGAGGATGAGGAAGGCCGCACTGAAGCCCAGGGTCCATAACAAGCGGAGCACGGAGCGGTTCCACAACAGGATGCCGGCACCCGCGCCGATCAGCAGCAAAAGCGCCTTGAACTTCGTCCATACCATGAGCAGGTAGGCCGTGCTATTGAGCTCGCCTAGTTGGAAGAAATAGGTGACCAGGTCGGACGCGCGGGGCATCCGGGCCTCCTCGTAGGTCGATGTCGCCATCAATTTGATGCGTACGACGTACCAGCCGATCAGCAGGGCGCCGAGCAGCCAGGTGTTGCGCTTCCGCCACCGCTGTTCATCCAACGCCTCGTACACCAGGATGAAGACGAGCGGCAGCACCAGCAGCTGATGGAAGAAGGAGATCACCGCGTTGAGCAGGACCGCCGCGATCATCCATCGGGTCGGCGAGGACACGGTCCATGCCCTGCGGACGAGCACCCACAGCAGCACGGTCAACGAGAGCCCTTGGTAGAGTTCGCTGATCCCATAGTAGAACATGTAATGGAAGGCGACGGTGAGCGTAAGCGGAAGAGCCACCACGGCACGGCGTTCCTTCAACCGGAACGCCAGGATATACAGGACGAGCGCATGCAGCAGGATGAAGGCCATCGAATAGCTGCGCAGCACGAGTTCCAGGGAAGCTCCTGCCTTCATCATCGACACCGGCAACACCTGCGCGATCCAGGAACCGTAGCGACCGAGCACACTGATCGGATGACCGGCTTCCAACATGAGCCAGGAGAAGAAGGCACTGTCGAAACAGGCGGTGCGCTCCAGGTAATAGCGCCAGGCGTAGATCCCGAGCACGGTCAACACCACCGTGGCCATCACGAGCGGCAGGCGCATGGCCGACCGCTCATCTGGCTGTGCCCCGCTCTTCTCCATTCAGAAGCCGTACTTGACGATGCACCAGATCGCCCGGAAGCCGTCCTTCCAGCCGATCTTCTTGCCCTCGGCATAGGTGCGTCCGTAGTAGCTGATGCCGACCTCGTAGATGCGCACACCCTTCACGCGGGCGAGTTTCGCAGTCACCTCCGGCTCGAAGCCGAAGCGACGCTCCCGCAGGTCGAGCCCCTTGGCGATATCGCTGCGCATCAGCTTGTAGCAGGTCTCCATGTCCGTCAGGTTCAAGTTGTTGAACGCGTTGGACAGGTGCGTGAGGAACTTGTTGCCGAGGCTGTGCCAGAAGAACAGGATGCGGTGCGGGTGGTGACCCATGAAGCGCGAGCCGAAGACCACATCGGCGAATCCTTCGCAGATCGGCCGGAGCAGGTCGTTGTATTCCCTTGGATCGTACTCTAGATCGGCGTCCTGCACGATGAGGTATTCTCCGGTGGCTTCCTTGATGCCGCGGTGGATCGCCGCGCCCTTGCCCATGTTCTTCGGTTGCTCGAAGAACTTGATCGGGAAGGACGGGTTCTCCGCCATGTAACGTTCCACAGCCTGCACCGTGCCGTCCTTGGAACCGTCGTTCACGATGATGATCTCCTTCGTGATCCCATCGCGCAGCTCCACCGCCCTCACCTTGTCCAGGATCAGATGGATGGTACGCTCCTCGTTGTAAGCGGGGATGATGATGGAGAGGGTGCGGATCGGCATCTTTCAGGGATGGTCCGCGAAGATCGTGATTCCGGGATCTTCAGATCCGCTGTCTAACTTTCCCCCATGATACCGGGATCTCCGCTCTGGCGATGGCTGGAACGTGTGCTGTTCCTGGTCGGCCTCCTGGTCCTTGTTCATCCGGTCACGTCCAACGCCTACTACTTCACAGTTGACGGACCTTCCCACGCGTACACGGCGAGCTTGCTTGCTACGCAGTGGAGCGACACAGAACGGCTCTGGGAGCTGAGTCCTTACCCGGTTCCGAATTGGACCGGTCATACGCACCTGGCGGCCGAAAGCCACCAACTCGGACCATCTGTAGGTGATGCTTGACCCCAGACACTACATAGCAAGTCACCCTCTCCGGAAAACGTGAACTAAAAGACTCAGGGGATCGGTGAATGACGGGTCACGAGCAGCTCCAATCCATCGAGCTCGAATGCCCGTCCGCTGCTGTTCTGAATGAAGAGCTTTCGCGTTGCCCCCTGGCTGATGGGAGCCAGGCGGTAAATGTGTTCGAAGGCCCCCTCCGATAATTCGGTGTTCAATTGAGAAACCTGGATGTCACGGTCGTTCTCAGAAAGGGCCAGTACCGCCCCTCCGTCATATCCATCCTGCCATTGGATGGAGCCTTTGACCTCGAGCTCCAAGTAGCTCAGTGCACCTCCACCATCCAGGGCGAGTCCATCGATCTCGAAAGGATACAACTTGGCAGGAAAACACCATCCAGGGCCTTCGCCACAGGGGGTCGCATCGGAACGATGGTCGATGGTCATGACTTCCCCTTTGATCTGTTGAAAGTGGTACAACGTGTCGATGGAGACCGGCCGATCGATCAGGTCGAATACACGGAACGACCCTCTTCGGCCGATCGGTCTTTTGAGAAAGGGTTTCACATGTTCTTCCTCCAGATGCTCCCCGTGGGAGAAGACCAGGAATCGGGCCCCCAAGGAAAGACAGCGTTCGATACCGGTAGCACTGCTGAAGTCATTCCCATAGCGGGTGAAGCCCGGACGCCGCATGAAGTAAAGGGAGGTGTTGATGGTCCCGTCGTCCATGGAGATCACAGGATCGTGCGCTCCAACGCCGATCTCATCGAGGAACGGTGCTACATCCCACATGTCCTTCCATTTGGGATCGACCAAGGCGTTCCAATAGCCCGGTTCCACGCAATGGTAGGTGGGCAGCAGGTCATCCCTGTCCATCTGGCTCATTGGGTTGCTACGCATGATCAGGTTGTTCCGCGCATAAGCCACGTTGTATGTCAACAGGAACACCATAGCCCACCGAAGCCAGCGCGCTTGGAACAAGTCCGGATGGTGTTCCCTAAGCCACCAGAGCCACGTGACCAACAGGATCAATAGCGGGATGATCGGGTTAATGAAGTAGTAGTCATGTCCATCGACGGCATGGAACCAGAACAGTGTGTACAGCACCACCCCGACCAGCAACATGCCATTGAGCAGAATAGCGACCGCAGGCAATTCACGTACATTGACCATCAGGATGGCCAAGGCCGCAAGGATCACCAACCAGATCGAGGTGTCAAAGACTTGGAACACGAGGATCTCCCGCCCATAGCGGAATGAACGATCGAGTTCCTCGGCTGACATCTCCCAGATGGGCCAAAGGTTGTTGAATGTGTACCGTCCATAGTGGATCTCATTGTAGTGCTCCGCGTGAACGTACCACGCCATGATGCTCACAACGCTGAATAGGATGCTTCCCATTCCCAACCCGATAGACGGAAGCGCTGTTCGGAACGAAGCAGCCGTCCTCGGAAGAACGATTGAGATCACATAGATACCGGCAATCGCCACCAGGCTCATTCCTGCGGTCACCTTCAGGAGCATGGCCAGGGTGAAGAGCATTATCCCGAGCATCCAGGTCCAGGGTTTTCGTTCCTGCCAGTAGCGTATGATGAAGTACCAGCCGATCAGGGTCAGATCGAAGGCTGGCACATCGGTCAGGAAAGAAACTCCATAGTAAAGGAGTACTGGCGATGTGAACAGCAAGAGGGAGAGCAGGACCGCCCAGAAATCACTGCGGAGCACACGTTGCAGCGTCCGGAACAAGAAAAAGGAGGCGATGCCGTGCAACACCAGCCCGAACAATCGGTACACGAACTCGTTGGGGCCGGTGATCCGCCAGATGTGACCGATCAACCAGTATAGAAGTGGGAACTCACCCGCGCTCTTACCGCTCTCACCACCATCCGCGATCCTCGAATGGATCAATGGTGACAAGAGGTCAGCCTCCCCGGTATAATAGTGCCAAGTCAGGGAAAGGCAATCACCCTGCCTCCAAATGTGCATTGGAAGTGGTGGCAGGTTCAATACCCTACCATACTCATACAGAGCACACAACAGGATGAATCCCAATAAGAAGACCCACACGGGATCAACACGGCGGACCCGGTCCCAGCGGCGGTTCATGATCACAAGGTTATCTCGATCACATCCGATCCGACCACCAAGCGCCCTTCCGTTTTCGCCTTGATCTCCTCCACGCTCACACCGGGCGCCCGCTCCAGGAGCTTGAAGCCCTCGGGGGTGATGTCGAAGACACCCAGGTCGGTCACCACCTTCTTCACGCAACGCACACCCGTGAGCGGCAGGCTGCACTTCTTCAGCAACTTGCTCTCCCCGGCCTTGTTCGCATGCATCATGCACACGATGATGTTCTCGGCACTGGCCACCAGGTCCATGGCGCCACCCATGCCCTTCACCATCTTGCCGGGGATCTTCCAGTTGGCGATGTCGCCGGTATCGGTAACCTCCATGGCACCGAGCACGGTTAGCTGCACATGCTGCCCCCGGATCATCGCGAAACTGGTACTGCTGTCGAAGATGCTGCTGCCCGGCAGCAGGGTCACGGTCTGTTTGCCGGCGTTGATCAGGTCGGCGTCCTCCTCACCCTCGTAGGGGAACGGACCCATGCCGAGGATGCCGTTCTCGCTCTGGAAGACGATGTTCATGCCGTCGGGCACGTAGTTCGCCACCAGGGTCGGGATGCCGATGCCGAGGTTCACATAATAACCGTCCTTCAACTCGCGCGCGATCCGCTGCGCCATCTGTTCCTTCGTCAGCGCCATGCTCAGTTGCGTTTGCGGGTGGTGCGTTGTTCGATGCGCTTCTCGTAACCCGTGCCCTGGAAGATCCGGTTGACGAAGATGCCCGGGGTGTGGATCTCGTCCGGGTCGAGTTCACCGGGTTCCACCAACTCCTCCACCTCGGCCACGGTGATCTTGCCGGCCATGGCCATCATCGGATTGAAGTTCCGTGCGGTGCGCTTGTACACGAGGTTCCCGAAGCGGTCGCCCTTCCAGGCCTTCACCAGAGCGAAGTCGGCACGCAGCCAATCCTCCAACACGTACATCTTGCCGTTGAACTCACGCGTTTCCTTGCCCTCGGCCACCTCGGTGCCGTACCCGGCAGGTGTGAAGAAGGCCGGGATGCCCGCTCCTCCGGCGCGACAGCGTTCGGCCAGGGTGCCCTGCGGAATGAGGTCCACCTGAAGCTCACCGCTCAACATCTGCCGCTCGAACTCCGCGTTCTCCCCCACGTAGCTGCTGATCATCTTCTTGATCTGCCGGGTCTGCAGAAGAAGGCCGAGCCCGAAATCGTCCACCCCGGCGTTGTTGCTGATACAGGTGAGCCCTTTGACGCCCCGCCGGACGAGCGCTGCGATGCTCTTCTCCGGTATCCCGCAAAGGCCGAATCCACCGACCATCAACGTCATGCCATCCTGCAGCCCGTCCAGGGCATCATCGGCGGTCTTCACGATCTTGTTCATTCCGTACGGCTGTGGTGACGAAGATAGCGGGGTGCTCCGAACCCGCTGGGAAGCATGGAGCTCCACGTGCCTATCAATCCCAGGTGGGCTTCCCGGTGGAATTCACCTGACCTGACTTCTTGCGGCAATCGATCTCCACACCAAGGTCGCCCGCTGGACGTTCGAAGTCGCCAGTGCTGATCTCGATCTCCGGATCGGCGTACACCTTGTTCATGAAGTAGCCGTAGATCGGCAGTGCCATGTTGGCCCCCTGCCCCTTGTCGGTGCTTGCGAACCGCACACTGCGGTCATCCGCACCGGTCCACACACCAGTGACCAGGTCGGGGGTGATGCCGATGAACCAGCCATCGCTGTTGTTCTGGGTGGTGCCCGTTTTCCCTGCCGTGGGGAACTTGATGTTGGCGTACTTCTGCCGGTCGCCCCAGCTGGTGCGCAGTCGCAGGCCGGTGCCTACCACCTTGCCGGTGCTCGGGTTGTAGGCGCCGTCGGTCACGCCCTTCAACATTTGCAGCATGATGTAGGCCGTTCGTTCGTCCAACGCCTCGTAGGTCGTCGGTACCACGTCGTAGATCGTGTTGCCGTTCTTGTCCTCGATCCGGGTGAAGGTGATCGGCTCGATGTACACCCCCTGGTTGGCGAACGAGCTGAAGGCGCCGGTCATCTCCATGAGCGTGAGGTCGGCTACGCCAAGGCACAAGGAGGGCACGGGCTCGAGGGGGCTCTTCACACCCATGTGGCGGGCGAGCACGGTCACGGCTTGCGGTCCGTATTGCTTCATCAACCACGCGGTGACGGTGTTCATGGAGTTGGCCAGCGCGTATTCCACCGTGACCATGCCGCCATAGACCGCATCGCTGTTCTCCGGGCACCAATCGGGCTGGCCTGGTGGCATGTCGAAGCAGACCTTCTGATTGGGCACTTCGCGGCAGGGTTCCATGCCTTCACGGATCGCCGTGGCGTATACGAAGGGCTTGAAGGTGGAGCCCACCTGGCGTCTCGCTTGTTCCACGTGATCGTACTGGAAGTTCTTGAAGTCGATACCGCCCACCCAGGCCTTCACGAAGCCGGTATGCGGATCCATGCTCAACAGGCCGCTTTGCAGGAAGCTCTTGTAGTAGCGGATGGAATCCATCGGGCTCATCGTCGTGTCGATCTCACCCTTCCAACTGAACACGCGCATGGCCACCGGAGTGTCAAAGACCGTGGGGATATCATCCTCCTTCACGACCGCCCAATAGGTATCGCAACCGCCGAGGTCGGGCCGACAATGCCAGTGGTGGCTGCCATCATGCTTCGCCTTCTCGATGTACTTCGCGGGGCGTTCGCAGTTCGGGCACTGTTTACCGGTGAGGATGCGGTAGCGCACACTGCGCTTCATGGCCGTGTTCAGGATCCCGTCTATCTCATCCTTCGTGACCCGGAAGTCGAAGGGCCGGTTCTTCTTGCGGGCAAGGTCCTTGAAGAAGTCCGGCTGCAGCTCGGTGCTGAGGTGTTCGCGTACGGCGTACTCCCCGTATTGCTGCATGTCCTTGTCGATCGTGGTGTGGACCTTCAGGCCATCGGTGTAGATATCGTAAGCGGTGCCATCCGCCTTCGCGTATTTGAGCGTCCCATCCTCGTTCGTCGTGTTCAACAGGGCCTGCAACCGGGCGCGCAGTACTTCGCGGAAGTAGGGTGCCGAACCTTCGGTATGGTCCACGCGCTGGAACTTCAGTCCGAGCGGCAGGACCTTCAATGAGTCGTACTGCTGCGTGGTCAGGAAGCCGTTGCGCCGCATCTGGTCCAGCACCACCATCCGCCGCCGAAGCACGTTCTCCTGCCGGTTCGCTCGGTTCGGGTTGTAGAGCGAGGGGTTCTGCAACATGCCCACGAGCATGGCCGCCTCCTCGATCCTCAACGAATCCGGCGTGGTGCTGAAGTACACGCGTGCCGCGCTGTGGATGCCCACCGCCTGGTTGATCCAGTCGAAGCGGTTCAGGTACATGGCGATGATCTCGTCCTTGGTGTACTGCCGCTCCAGTTTGGCGCTGATGATCCACTCCTGGAACTTCTGGAAGACCCGCTCGAAGATGTTCTCCGCCGGATCGGTGAAGAGCATCTTGGCCAGCTGCTGCGTGATGGTGCTGGCGCCACCCTTCTTCCCCAGGAAGACGGCCGCACGGACCGTTCCGCGCACGTCCACCCCGCTATGCTGTCGGAACCGTTCATCCTCCGTGGCGATCAACGCGTTCACCACGTTGGGGCTGATGCGCGCGTAATCCACGGGGATCCTGTTCTCCCGGTAGTACTGCCCCATCTGGCTCCCATCGCTGAAGAGGATGGCCGTGGCGAGATCGCTGCGTGGGTTCTCAAGGTCCTCGGTGCTGGGCAGCTCGCTATTGGCTGCCCAGAAGAGCATGAAGAGCAGCGCGAGCAAGGGCGAGAGCACCAGGAACCACCACAGCCAGCGGCGGCTCTTCGATCGGGTCACGGGCTTGGCGCTCATTCGCTGGATAACGCCACCAAGGGCGTGGATGTTGGGTGGCCGAATTTATCCCTCACCCCCGGTCCTGCCATCCTTCCGCCTTCGAAGTTCCGAGCGATCGGGACTTGATTCACTGCTTCGAACGCATCACGCTGATCCCCACGTCCAGCACCCCGATCAGCTTCTCCGTCCGCATGGCCTGCTCCATGCTGACCGAATACGTGCCGCTCGCCGGGAAACGATCGCCGAGCTTGTACAACACATGGGCTTTGTAGCGGTCGGCGAAGATGAAGCCCTGACCCTTCCCGAACCAGGCTCCTGTCGGGTCCGCGAGAAGGCATTCCACGGTGTCGCGCGCATGACGCCCCCCCGGCCCCTCCAGGTCCACGAAGAGGAAGAGGTCGCTGAAGGGGTATTCGCCGGTATGGCGCACATCGATGTACACATCGTGCTTCGCCAGTGTGTCCGTTATCTCGAAGGTGAAGCTCGGCTTGAACACGCGGTCCCAAGTCCCTTCTGGAATGGCCACGTCCGCTTGGAACACAGGTGCCTCCGAGCAGCCTGTCAACAAGAGGACCCAGCCCAACAGATGGATCGACCTCACGCGGAAGGTGGGTTTGGAGGAGCGCCAGGTCCTGGCTTCCCGCCCTTGTCACCACGCCCGCGGCCACGGCCACGTCGGCGCTGTCCACCCTCGCCGTCGGGTCGGGGAGCACGCTCCTTCCTCGGACCTGCGGCGCTGCCTTCACCGCCACCTACCTTCTTCGCCCCCCCGGCCTGGGCACCTTGGTCCCCGGAGCGTTGACGGTCGCGCCGGTCACGGCTTCCTCGACGCTTTTTCCCGCTCTTGTTCCTGCTGTCGAAGCGGGTCAGGTCATCCTGGCCCACCACATTCTCGTAATCCGGCGCCTTCACCTTCTCCTCAACCTCATCCACCATGTTGAGGTCCACCTCCGGTTCAATGCCCTGCTTGTTCTGGGCCAGGATGTCGCGCACCACGTCCACCGGGAATCCGGCCATGATGAAGGGTTCCCCTGGCTTCTTGAAGCCGTACCACATCTTCCCGGTGAAGATGTCGGTCTTCATGTGCGTGCCCGTGCCCTGCTGGGTCTTCAGTTTGGCGTTCTGGGAGGGATAGCTCTTCACCGCCTCGATGTACATGTCCAGCTCGTAGTTCAGGCAGCACTTCAATTTCCCGCATTGGCCGGCCAGCTTCTGTGGATTGAGCGCCAGTTGCTGGTAACGTGCCGCGCTGGTGGTCACGCTGCGGAAGTCGGTAAGCCATGTACTGCAGCAAAGCTCCCGGCCGCAGCTGCCGATGCCGCCGATGCGCCCGGCCTCCTGGCGCGCGCCGATCTGCTTCATTTCGACCCGCACCTTGAAGCGATCGCTCATGGTGCGCACGATCCCTCGGAAATCGATCCTATCCTCAGCCGTGTAGTACACGATCGCCTTCGTGCCATCGCCCTGGTACTCCACATCGGTCACCTTCATGTCCAGGCGGGCCTCGGCCACCATGCGCCGGCTGGTGAACAACGTATCATCCTCCTGCTTGCGCGCCACATGCCAGCGGTCGATGTCCTCCTGGGCGGCCTTCCGCAGCACCTTGCGCAGTTCGTAGGTCTCTCCGGTCACCTTCTTCCGCTCCATCTGCGCACGCACCAGTTCACCGGTCAGGCTCACCATGCCCACGTCATGTCCGGGTGCCGCATCCACCACCACGAGATCTCCGGGCGTCAGCTGCAGGCCGGCCACATTGCGGTAGAAGGCCTTCCGGGTGTTCTTGAAGCGTACCTCAACCCCATCGAAGGCCTGCTGGCCATTGGGCAGCGGTACACCGGTGAGCCAGTCGAAGACGCCCAGCTTGTTGCAACCACTGGTGCTGCAATACCCGTTGCTCTTGCATCCGGCGGGTTTCCCATCCGCTCCACTGCTGCATCCTGTACACGCCATGTCCTTCTGCCTGTGCCCATGATGACCATGGGCTTGGGGCGAAGATAGGGCGGGCGGGGTTGCGTCGGATGCCGAACGGTACCGGGCTGGCATGGACCCAAAGGGCTCAACGACCCGACAACGACTTTAGGAAGGCATCGGGCGTGATCACGGGAATCTCCGCTTGCTTGAAGTCGCTGGTGTTGCGGGTCACAAGCACATCTGTATCCGACCCCAGCGCGGTGTACTACTGAACGGCCTTGGGAGGTCCTGTTCACCGGTACTTCCGATATAAATGTTCGCGGTAGGCCTGTTTGGCATTGATCGTCTCGGACGACTTCACCTTGCTGGCCAAACTGCGCACAAAGGGGGAAATATCCAACTCCTGTTCAGTGGTCGCGGGAGCGACAAGCCTGGCCAAGTAGTTCTCGATCAACCGGTCCAGATCGGTGTGGTTGGCCTTGGCGTATTGCTTGGCCTTTTCAAGCGTGGCCTTGTCGATCCGGATGGTGAGCTTGGCTTCCATTCACATAAAGATACATGATCACGAACATATCAATGCAACGACCGATCGTCGTGCGCAATGGTCAGCGATGACCATGGGAGGCGAAGCCAGAAGCGGCTATGATACGTTGAGCAGTATCCGGAGCAATGTGGTTACAACACCGGCTGCGACCCCTCCGGGGTCGTGATCCCGCTGTAGATGCCAGTTCAACATGCTGTGACCCCTCCGGGGTCGTACCAACAAAACCGCGCGTGTTGACCCCGGAGGGGTCATAGCATGTAGCCCGTAGGGCGTTGTTGTCGCGTATGCATTCCGACCCCGGAGGGGTCGCAGCCGGTGCTCTATTCACCAGATCAAATTGAAAGCCCAAAGCTTTTCAACCCCTTTTCCTACCTTCATTGAGCCGTCTGACCATGCGATCTTATTCCTACCCCTGGAACTCCTGTTGTTAGCTGGGCCCTACCCCTTTCCCCGCAACAGACCCATCAGCCGGTAGCTGAGGTCCACGAAGAGCACCTTGGGGTTGGCGTTGCGCTCCACGTGTACATGGGCGCTCTCCAGTTCCTGCCGGATGCGGTCGGCGTTGCGG
Source organism: Bacteroidota bacterium (assembly GCA_029573495.1). Classification (GTDB taxonomy): domain Bacteria; phylum Bacteroidota; class Bacteroidia; order Flavobacteriales_F; family PHOS-HE28; genus PHOS-HE28. Next base: position 20,854 of record JAKQEI010000288.1, read on the forward strand.
TCGGTGAGCAGCTTGCTGAAGTTTTGCACGAACTCGGCCTCCTGCCCCACCACACGCACCAGTTCGGGCACCTGCTGCCATTGCAGCACGCATTGGCGGATGAGGAACAAGCCGTAGCGGAACAGTGATTTCTGGCGCTCGCGGCCCAGCTTCTGGAAACCATCGGCGAAGTCCACCACGTTCACCACCTCTTTGCGGTAGCAGGCGCGCAGCCAATCGCGGAAGAAGATGAAGAGCTCCTCTTCCTGCTTGGCGGCCATGGCCAGCGCCTCGAGCAGGTCGCCCTCGCTGCGCAGGGCCAGTGCGAAGGCCTCCTCCTCGCCCAGCTCGGGCACTTCTTCGCGCAGCGCCACCGCCAGTTCCTTGGGTTTCAGGGCGGGCACCTTCACCAGCTGGGCGCGGCTAAGGATGGTGGCCAGCAGCTGATCGGCATCGCTGCTTACGAGCAGGAACACAGTGTTCGGCTCGGGCTCTTCCAGCACCTTCAGCAGCTTGTTGGAGGCCTCACCGCTCATCAGTTCGGGCAGCCAGATGAGCATCACCTTGTAGCCGCCACGGAAGGAGCGCAGCGAGAGTTTCCGCTGGATCTCTGCGGCGATCTCCACGCCCATGCGCAGCTGCTTGTTCTCGCTCTCGATGTGGTCGCGCCATTGGTCGGCGTCCAGGTAGGGTTCGTCCAGCACACAGGTGCGCCAGTCACCGTAGAAGGGTTCGCATACCTTCACCTTGTCGGTAAAGAAGATGGGGAAGGCCAGGTGCAGGTCCGGGTGTTCCAGCTTGGCCATTTGAAGACAGCTGGGGCAGGTACCGCAGCTGTCCACCTCGGCGCGCTGCTCGCACAACAGGTATTGCGCGTAGGCCAGGGCCATGGGCAGGTTGCCACTACCGCGCGGCCCCATGAAGAGCTGTGCGTGCGGCACACGGCCTTCGCGGATGTTACCGATGAGCTTCGCCTTCAGCGTGGCGTGACCGATGACCTGGGTGAAGAGCACGGCACAAAGGAACGGCAAGCGTGCGAACGCTCATCGCCGGGTAGCAGGGATGCGGAGGGCGGCAGCCTTGACCCAAGCGCCGATCACATCTTCACAATGATGAACTCGGTGCGGCGGTTGAGCTGGTGTTCGGCCTCGGAGCAGGTGCTCTTCACCGCGCCTTCGCAGGCACAGCCGTTGATCAGCTTGCTTTCGCCATAGCCCTTGCCGGAGATGCGATCAGCAGCGATGCCCTTGCTGACGATGTAGGCGGCGCTGCTCTTGGCGCGGCGGTCGCTGAGGGCGGCATTGGAGGCGATGGAGGAGCGGCAATCGGTATGGCTGCCCAGTTCGATGATCATGGTGGGATACTCCTTCATGGCCGCCACGATCTTGTCCAGCTCGGCCGCTGCATCCTTGCGGATGGCATGCTTGCCCAGGTCGAAGTAGATGGGCTTGATGTCGATGAGCTTGCCCAGGTCGGCCCCTACTTCCAGCGGTTGCATGGAAAGGTCCAGCGCGCCATGCACCTTGATCTCCGGATCGGCGCCGATGTACTCGCTGTAGGTGAGCGTCTTGCTCACGTAGCCTTCACGCTCCAAGCGCACGGTCATGTTCAGCGCATCGCCCTTGGCCTTGTTGTCGAGGGTGCTGCGGAGCTCGCCGCTGGCGTTGGTGTTGGCATCGAGCAGCACGGTGCCGACGGGCTTCAGGGTCAGGATGGTGTGTACCCCTTCCAGCGGCTTACCAGTGGCCGCATCGGTCACCCGCAGGAGCAAGGTGTACATGCGGGCCTCCAGCAGTTCCAGGTCGCGCACTACCACGGTGTCGGCCTCGGGCAGTGGAGCCAGGCTGGCGGTGCCGGGCCGGCGATCGGCGAGGGTGCCATTGAGGCGGTAGGCGGTGCCCTGCTCCAGATCGAAGCCGTAGCGCCCGTCCGCAGCGGTGATCGCGGAATCCACAGCTGCGCCCTGCTCGGTGGTGAGGAGCACGCGCACACCGGCCAACGGCGCACGGGTCACGGGGTCCTGGGCCACACCTTCCATGCGCTGGCGCACTCCGGGCCGGTCGGTGAGGGTGAAGGCGTAGATGTCGTCATCGCCCTTGCCACCCGGACGGTCGCTGGTGAGGTAACCGCTGAGGCCATCGGTGGCCAGCACGAAGGAGAAGTCGTCGCTGCGGCTGTTGATGGGTGCGCCGGGGTTGCGGGCCTTGCCGAAGGTGGAGCCTTTGGCGGTACACATGATCACGTCCAATCCACCGAGGCCCTGGTGTCCATCGCTGGAGAAGAAGAGCAGTCCTTCCTGCGCGGCGAAGGGGAAGAGCTCGTTGCCTTCGCTGTTCACTTCACGACCGGCGTTCACCGGTTCGGCCCATCCGCCTGTGGCCGTGCGTTCGCAGTACCAGATGTCGGTTCCTCCCACGCCACCCGGACGGTCGCTCGCGAAGTAGAGGCGCTGGCCATCGGCGCTGAGGGCCGGGTGGCCAACGGAATAGCTGTCGCTGTTGTAGGGGAAGGGCTTGGCATCGGCCCAGGCCCCTTGGGCATCGCGGGTGCTGCTGAAGATCTTCAGACGGGTCACACCCTTATCGTCGGTGCGGCGCTTGCTGCCTTCGTAGTTGTTGCGGGTGAACCACACTTCGCGCGCATCGGTGGTGGCGCTGGTGTTGCTGTCGTGGTAGCGGGTGTTGAAGGGGGCGCCGAGGGAGCTGACATCGGCCAGTGCGCCACTGCTGGAGGGCTTGCCGCTGTAGAGGTCCAGGAAGGGTTCACCGTTCCAGGTGTGCTGGCGGTCCGCGGCGGCCTGGCGGTGGGCGGAGGCGAAAGTGATGCGATCGCCCAGGTAGGCGGCACCCATATCGCAGCGCGCGGTGTTCACGTTGAGGTTCAGCAGCCGTGCACCGAAGGCATTGGCCTGTTCGAGCCGTGCGGCGTAGGCCTGTGCGTTGCGTTGGCGTTCGGTGCGAGAATCAGCGGCGGCCAGGGCCTGGTAGCGTTGGATCACCGAGTCGGCAGCGCTGAAGCGTCCCAGGCTGCGGAGGGTCTCGCTGTATCGGTACAGGTGCAGCGGTTCGGGGTTGGGCTTGGCGGCCAGGCGGGCATACCAGGTGTTGGCGCGGGCCAGGTCGCGCATGCGCCAGTAGCTGTCGGCGAGCTTGGGCGCCACCTGGTCGATCGGCGCGCCTTTGAGGGCGGCGGCTTCGTAGAGGGGTGCGGCCTGTGCGAAGGCGAGGGCCTCGTAGCGGGCATCGGCACGGCGCAGGGCAGCGTTCTGGGCCACCGCGGCGATGGACAGCGACAGGAAGGCACCCAGGGTGAGGGTGGCTTTGGCCGGGAAGGTGTGCAGTGGGCGCATCGCGGTCAGAAGAATCGGGGGGTGAGGATGCGGTCCTTGTTGGAGCGCAGGTCGAAACTGAGCATGAGCTCGTGCGAACCGTTGTTGTAGCGGCGCAGGTTGCTCGTGGTCATGTCGTAGGAATAGCCGGCGCGCAGCTGGTCGGTGATCTGGAAGGCGGCGATGGCGGCGAAGCTGTCCTGGTTGCGGTAGGCGGCACCGAGCCAGAGCTTCTCGCGCAGGATGAACATGGCGTTGAGGTCGATGCTCAAGGGCGCGCCTTCCACCACCTTGGTCATGAACATGGGCCTGAGGTGGAGCGCATCGGAGAGGCGGAAGAGGTAGCCGCCGGAGAGGAAGTAGTGGCGGCGTTCGGTGAGGGTGGAAGCATCGCCGGTGGCGGTGACCACCGTGCCGTAGTTGTTCTCCAGCAGCTTGGGTGCGCTGAGGCCGAGGAAGCCCTTGCGGCCCCAGTAGTACACCCCGAAGCCGAAGTTGGGCGCCAGCTCATTGGCCACGTTCTGCGCGAAGACCGGATCGTTCGCCGATACGTTGGCGAGCTCGGCCAGCTTGGCCTGCAGCATGTTCACCCCGGCCTGCAGCCCGAAGGAGAGGCGGGTGTTCTCGCCGGTACGGATGCGGTAGGCGAAGTTGCCGTTGAACAGGGTGGTATGCACGGGGCCGATGCGGTCGTTCACCAGGGAGAAGCCCAGGGCGATGTTCTCGTTGCGCAGGGGCGAGTGCAGAGCGATGGACTGCGTGCTGGGTGCTCCGTCCAGGCCGGTCCATTGCTGCCGGGCGAGGGCGGTGATGTTCAGCACGTCGGCACTGCCGGTGTAACCGGGGTTGATGGCCATCATGTTCCACATGTACATGGTGTACTGCGGATCCTGTTGGGCCAGGGTCACGGTGGCGCCGCCAAAGAGGGCCAGTGCCGTGCAGAGGTTGCGGAAGCTGCTCATGGTTCTGCGGTGTTCGTGGCCGATCAGCGGTTCAAGTAGACGTAGCCGGACCACGGTTCATCACCATTGCCGGGATCAAGGATGTACCAGTAGGTGCCGATGGGCAGCTGGTCACCCACGGAGAGTCCGTTGGTGTTGGTGCCGTCCCAGTCGTTGGCGTAGGGTGTGGCCTCGTAGACCACGTTGCCGTAACGGTTGAAGATCTGCACGCTGGCCTGCGGATACAGCTCCAGCCCGGTGATCACCCACGTGTCACCGATGCCATCGCCGTTGGGCGAGAAGCCTTGCGGGATCAACACCTCGTCCAGTTCGCAGGCCACGGTGACCACCACAATGGCCTGGTCGCACAGCGGGGCCGGGTCGCACACGGTGTAGGTGATGGTGTCCGTGCCGCAGAAGCCTTCGTTCGGGGTGTAGGTGATGGTGCCGTTGCCATTGATCACCACCGTGCCATTGCCGGCCGTGGCGTTGGTCACCGTGAGGATGTCACCGTCCACATCGCTGTCGTTGTCCGTCACATCCACGGTCACCGGATCGTCTTCGCCGGTGTTGGCCACATCATCCACGGCGATGGGCGGATCGTTCACGCACACCACCGTCACCACGATGATGCCCGTGTCGCACAGGCCGGATCCGTCGCACACGGTGTAGGTGATGGTGTCCGTACCGCAGTAGTTGGGATTGGGCACGTAGGTGATGGTGCCATCGTCGTTGATGGTGACCGTACCGTTGCCCGCTGTGGCGGAAGTGATATCGAGCACATCGCCATTGCCGTCGGTGTCGTTATCCAGCGGATCGATCACCACGGAGGTGTCCTCGTTGGTGGAGACCGCATCATCCACGGCCACCGGCGGACAGAGCACCTGCACGAGCACGATGGCGCTGTCGCAGAAGCCCGCATCGTCGCAGACGGTGTAGGTGATGGTGTCCGTGCCGCAGAAGCCTTCGTTCGGTGTGTAGGTGATGGTACCGTTGCCGTTGATCACCACCGTGCCATTGTCGGCCGAAGCGCTGGTGGTGGTAAGCGGTCCGCCTTCCGGATCGCTGTCGTTGCCCTGTACGTTGATGTCGACCGTGTTACCGGTGACCACACTGGCGGTATCATCCACCGCGATGGGCGGCAGGTTGGGGATCACGTTGATCACCACCACCACCGTGTCGCACAGGCCGAGGGGGTCGCAGATGCTGATCGTGAGCGTGTCGCCACCGGTGTATCCGGGATCCGGTGTGTAGGTGAAGCAGGTGTCGCCGTCGGCCAAGCCGCTCAGCGCGCCGTTCAGCGGGGCGAGCAGCACACTGGTGATGTCCAGGTCATCACCATCCACATCGCTCACGTTCACGCAGACCAGCAGGGGTACGTTCACATCCGTGCTGGTGAAGAGCGTATCGGTGGGATTGGTGTTGCCATCGGTAATGATGGGCGCATCGTTCACCGGGTTCACGGTGATGACCACGATCGCCGTGTCGCACAGCGCAGGCAGCGGCACACCGAGGTCGCACACCACGTAGGTCAGCGTGTCGTTACCATTGAAGTTCGGGTCTGGTGTGTAGGTGATGCTACCATCGCCATTGACCGTGGCCGTGCCGTTGCTCGGACCATCGATCACGCTCACCGAGCCCACATCCAGGCCGCTGTTGTCCGCGTCATCGTTGTCGTTGCCGAGCACGTCGATGGTGATGGCGGTATCCTCGTCGGTGGTCGCGGCATCATCCACAGCCAGTGGCGCGTCGTTCAGCGGCGTCACCGTGATGCCCACGTAGAGCGTGTCGCAGCCGCCGTTCACATCGCACACCACCACGAGCACGCTGTCCGTGCCGAAGAAGTTGGGATCCGGCGTGTAGGTGAAGCAGGTGTCGTTGTCGTTCAGTCCGGTGATGGTGCCGAAGGCTGGACCGTTCAGGAAGCCGGTCACATCCACCGCGTCACCATCGGGATCGATGGCGTTGAGACAGACGGTGATGGCTTCTTCCTCCGGCGTGCTGATCGCGATGCTGTCGATGGGCGTTCCACCATCATTCACG
>JAKQEI010000291.1 GCA_029573495.1 Bacteroidota bacterium
CCTTGCACATGTCGGCCGTAGGCCTGATCCGCTTCCCCGGCGAGTTCCAGGACTACTACAAACGAAAGGTCGCCGAGGGCAAGCACAAGATGCTCGTGTTCAACGCCATGCGCAACAAGCTCATCCATCGTGTCTGCGCAGCGATGAAGCGGGGCACACCCTACATCCCAAAACCCTTGGCCATGTCATAGAATAATCCCTCACGCGGTTCATCTTCCCTGGGATCCCCAGCCCGCATGAAGCCACACCATCTTCATCACCTGTGCTCCTTATCCTTGTCATATCCAACCCGATACCCATGAAACGCATCCTCGTCTCCATCTCCCTCTCTCCCGAAGGCATGGCACACATCCGGGCCACCCCGGACCTACAGAAGGCGGAGATGGAGTTCGTCAACCGGTGGAAGGGGGAGGGGCTCCTTGAGAGTTTCTTCATCAGTACCGACCGGACGGGGGCGTTCCTGCTCTTGAGCGGAGTGGAGTTGGGCCGGGCCGAGGAGCTGATCGGTAGCCTGCCCTACTTCCCGTACATGGCCGAGGTGCAGTACTTCGAGCTGGACAAGCAGTTCTGAGGCATGCCCACCCCCAGGAAGACCCACGCGGCCACCAGCGTCCCAGCCTGTCAGGGTTCATCCAAAGTAGGAAGTGCGCGACGATCGCCGAATGCTGATCGCGTTGATGAGCGAGCTCACCAGCGAGGAGCCTTATCAGTACGGCCTTTGATCGTGCTGGCGAGGAAGGTCTGCCAGTAATAGCCCCTATCCGCCCGGCTCACTCCACTTCTCCACCTTCCCGGCCGCAGCGGGCATGCTGTGCAGGTAGTCGTAGATGGCGCCGAGGTCCTGCTCGGTCATGTGGCCATACATGGTCCAGGGCATCACGGTCTGGAATTCTGCGGCTGCCATATCAACATCGTGCGGTACATAGGCGCTGTCCGCATATTGCTTGAAGCGTGCGATGAAGGTCGCCTTGTCCCAGGCTCCAAGGCCATCGACATGGGAGGTGATGTTGGGCGAACGCACAATGGCACCATTGGGGAAGGCGAACTCGAACCCACCTGCTCCCGGCTCACCAACAGGTTCTCCCTTCTCGTGCTTCGTATGGCAGACCACACAGCCCGCTGCGTTCACCATGTACTGACCATAGGCCAGGGCATCCGACGGGTCGGGACGAGTTATCGGCGCCGCAGGCTGGGGCATGGTATGCATGATCACGCTCACAGGGAAGTCCGCCTTGCTTGCGGGCGGATCGTTCCGCTGGGGTGACAGGCTGCGCAGGTACGCGATGATGCTATGCACATCCTCCGGATCGAGACTTCGGTAGTTGAGATAGGGCATCACCGGGAAGAAGGGATGACCGTCCTTACTTACGCCGCTGGTGATGGCGCGGTGGATCTCGCCATCGGTCCAATCCTTCAATGCAAAGGGGGTGAGGTTACGCGCGTAGAATTCGCCGGGGAACCCCATGCTCCGATCGAAACGTTCGCCGCCCTTGCCGAGGGTGCCAGGAACCAAGGGGCCGGAGAACTTGGTCCAGTCCCGTGTGCTATGGCAATCCATGCACACGCATACACTGTTCGCCAGGTACTCACCGCGTGCCACGCGTTCCGGGGTGATCTCGACCCTGAGGTCGGTCTGCACCGGGATGTTGGGCAGCGCGTTGGTCACGTAGGTGATGGCGCCAACAATGACCAACACCAGAACGAGCACCAAGATGCCCAGGACCTTGACCACCTTTTTCATGGGAGAGTGGATTGGTCGTTCAAATATGCTCGATCCACGAGCGTATTCCAAGTGAGATGGGGATGTCCTAAGTGTGGTGCACGGTCCACCTATCTTGGTGCCATGGCCAGGTCCAAGTACACCCTCAAGACCAAGGAGAGCGTTGCCAGCGTGGATGCGTTCATCAACAAGCAACCGAAGGAGGAGGTACGGGATGATTGCAGGACCCTGCTGAAGTTGATGAGTGAGTTGACCGGCGAAGAAGCGCGTATGTGGGGCCCGAGCATCATAGGCTTCGGGTCCTACCATTACCAGTACGACAGTGGGCATGAGGGCGACATGTGCCGCATTGGCTTCAGTCCGCGGAAGACGAGCTTCAGCATATATCTGCTAGCGGGTTTTGATGCCATGGACGACCTGCTCGAAAAGCTGGGGAAGCACAGCACCGGGAAGTCCTGCCTGTACGTGAAGCGCCTGGCCGATATCGACGTGGGGGTGCTGCGCAAGATGGCCCAACGATCACTAAAAGACCTGGCCAGACGCTATCAGCCGCCATCGGGACGTTAATGAGAAAGGGAGCGGGGAGGGAACTGCGCCTGCCCCCGAAGGTGCAAGATCAGAGTCATTCCAAATAACCGGGTGGTCAGGTCGGCCACGTGCTAAGGCTCCGGCCCGTAAGTTTGCGGCCGGAACGAACCGGCTCATACGGTTCACTGTTATTGAACGCATGGCACGTCAAGGTCTCTTCGGCTCATCGCTCGTCAAGAAGTATTGGATGGCCCTCACGGGCCTTTTCCTTATCAGCTTCCTGGTGGTGCATGTTACCCTGAACTCATTCATCTTCTTCAACGATGGAGGGGTCACCTTCAACACGGGCGCCGAGTTCATGGCGAAGAATCCGATCATCCGCACCATGGAGATCGTGTTGTTCCTTGGCCTCATCGCACACATCGTGGACGGCCTGATCCTGTGGGGTCAGAACCGCTCGGCCCGTCCGGTGAGGTACGCCGTTGAGAAGGGTGGCGCCAACCGCACCTGGTACAGCGCGAGCATGGGCATCCTGGGTACGCTCATCCTCTTCTTCCTCATCATGCACCTCTGGCATTTCTGGGTGAAGAGCCGCATCACGGGCCTGCATCACTACGGCGTGGACGCGGAAGGACAGGAGAACCTGTATGGCGCCATGCTGGAGGTATTCCAGAACCCGATCGTGGTGGTGGTTTACGTGCTCGGTTGTTTCAGCCTTTTCTGGCACCTGCTGCACGGATTCAAGAGCGCCTTCCAGAGCCTAGGGCTCAACCACAAGCGCTACAACCCGACCATCGCCTTCCTCGGGACGGCGTTCAGCATCGTGGTCCCGACGCTGTTCGCGTTGATGCCGATCGCCATCTACTTCAAGTGGATCCAGTGATGCAGTTCAACGGTCAAATCGTGAAAGCGTGCGAGCGTGCGAGGGGCCTAGTGAACCCGGCCAGCTCTCTTGCACCTCTTCACTCTCGCACTCTTTCTTCTCGCATTCCATGAGCAAGCTCGACAGCAAGATCCCGCCCGGTCCCATCGATAAGAAGTGGACCGATCACAAAGGGCACATCCGTATCGTCGCCCCTGCGAACAAGCGGCGCATCGACATCATCGTGGTGGGTACGGGCCTCGCCGGTGGGGCAGCCGCCGCATCGCTCGCGGAGATGGGCTACAACGTGAAGGCCTTCTGCTTCCAGGACAGCGCCCGTCGCGCGCACAGCATCGCGGCACAGGGGGGCATCAATGCGGCGAAGAACTATCAGAACGACGGCGACAGCACCTACCGCCTCTTCTATGATACCGTGAAGGGTGGCGATTACCGCGCTCGCGAAGCGAACGTGTACCGCCTGGCGGAAGTGAGCGCGAACATCATTGACCAGTGCGTGGCGCAGGGCGTGCCCTTCGCGCGGGACTACGGCGGACTCCTCGACAACCGCTCCTTCGGCGGCGTGCAGGTGAGCCGCACCTTCTATGCCCGCGGGCAGACCGGTCAGCAGCTGCTGCTCGGTGCGTACAGCGCGTTGATGCGCCAGGTGGGCAAGGGCGCGGTGCAGATGTTCGACCGCCACGAGATGCTCGATGTCGTGATCGTGGACGGCAAGGCGCGTGGCATCATCGCCCGCAACCTCATCACCGGCGAGATCGAGCGGCACGGCGCGCATGCGGTGCTGTTGTGCACCGGCGGCTACGGCAACGTGTTCTTCCTGAGCACGAATGCCATGGGCAGCAACGTCACCGCCGCATGGAAAGCGCACAAGCGGGGCGCCTTCTTCGGCAATCCGTGCTACACGCAGATCCACCCGACCTGCATTCCCGTGAGCGGCACGCACCAGAGCAAGCTCACGCTCATGAGCGAGTCGCTCCGGAACGATGGCCGCATCTGGGTGCCGAAGAAGTTGGAGGATGCACAGGCGATCCGCGAAGGCAGGAAGAAGGGGCGGGACATCCCCGAAGCCGACCGCGACTACTACCTCGAGCGACGCTACCCGGCCTTCGGTAACCTGGTGCCGCGCGATGTGGCCAGCCGCGCCGCGAAGGAGCGTTGCGATGCGGGCTTCGGCGTGAACAAGACCGGTGAAGCGGTATACCTTGATTTCTCAGCAGCCTTCGAGCGCTACGGGAAGCAGCAGGCCAACATCCTGAAACTGGAGAACCCGAGCAAGGAGAAGATCATCGAGCTGGGCAAGGCCATCGTAAGCGAGAAGTACGGCAACCTCTTCGACATGTACGAGAACATCGTCGGTGAGAACCCGTACGACCACGCCATGAAGATCTACCCCGCGGTGCACTACACCATGGGTGGCCTGTGGGTGGACTACAACCTGCAGACCACGGTGCCCGGTCTCTTCGCGCTCGGCGAGGCGAACTTCAGCGATCACGGCGCGAACCGCCTTGGTGCTTCAGCGCTGATGCAGGGCCTGGCCGACGGCTACTTCGTGATCCCCTACACCGTGGGCGATTACCTCGCCGATGACATCCGCACCGGTCCCATCAAGACCAACACACCAGAGTTCGACGCGGCGGAGAAGGAGGTGACCGGGCGCATCAACCACTTCCTGAACAACAAGGGCACCAAGCCCGTGGACGACTTCCACCGTCGCTTGGGCAAGGTGATGTGGGACAAGTGCGGCATGGCGCGCAACGCTCAGGGTCTGCAGGAGGCGATCGCGGAGATCCGTCTGATCCGCGAAGAGTTCTACCGGGATGTGCGCGTGCCGGGCAAGGCCAATGAATTCAACCAGGAGCTGGAGAAGGCCGGCCGCGTGGCCGATTTCCTCGAATTGGGCGAACTGATGTGCATCGACGCCCTGCACCGGAACGAGAGCTGTGGAGGCCACTTCCGGGAGGAATACGCCGAGACCGATGGGCCGCAGCAGGGCGAAGCCAAACGTGACGATGCCAACTTCGCTTATGTGGCCGCGTGGGAGTGGACGGGCGATGCCGGCAAGGCGAACCTGCACAAGGAGCCGTTGACGTTCGAAGAAGTCAAACTGACACAACGCAGCTACAAGTGATGGGAAACATGAAGCTGACATTGAAGGTGTGGCGCCAGAACGGCGCGAATGACAACGGCCGTATGGAGACCTACCCCGTGAACGATGTGTCCGAGGACATGTCCTTCCTGGAGATGCTCGACGTGCTGAACGACCAGCTCGTGCGCGATGGCAAGGACCCCATCGCCTTCGATCACGATTGCCGCGAAGGCATCTGCGGCATGTGCAGCCTCTTCATCAACGGCGAAGCGCACGGTCCGGGCCGCGGCATCACCACCTGCCAATTGCACATGCGCAAGTTCAAGGACGGGGATACCATCCATGTGGAACCCTGGCGCAGCGCGGCATTCCCGGTGATCAAGGACCTGGCCACCAACCGTGGCGCCTTTGACCGCATCCAGGCCGCCGGAGGCTTCGTGAGCGTGAACACCAGCGGCAACCTGGTGGACGGCAACGCGGTCCCCATCCCAAAGGATGACGCGGACAAGGCCTTCGACGCTGCCACGTGCATCGGCTGCGGTGCGTGCGTAGCCACCTGCCCGAACGGTAGTGCGATGTTGTTCACGGCGGCGAAAGTCTCGCAACTCTCACTCCTTCCCCAGGGCAAGCCCGAGCGCAAGCGCCGAGCACTGGCCATGGTGGAACAGATGGACAAGGAGGGCTTCGGCAACTGCAGCAACACCGGTGCTTGTGAGGTGGAGTGCCCGAAGGGTATCAGCTTGGAGCACATCGCCCGCCTGAACCGTGAGTATTTGGCGGCGACGGTGACGAAGGAGTGAGGATATGGGTAGAGGAACGATGGCCCTGCCATTTGCTGTGGTCATGATAACTTGTTCCATTCGACCGGGTTCCATGGATCAGTCAGGACTGCACAACCAACTGATGCGGGACCGCGTGATGCTGTCAGCTATGTACGCGGACGACTACTACCCGAAGTACCTGGTTGATGAATGCAAGGGCATTATGCTTCAATTGTGCCATCGGATCGAAAGCGAGAAGCCGAAGGACCTGGATGCGCTCTATGCGATGACACATGAAGCAACGGAACGACTGAATGGTCTGCAAGAGGCGTTCGAGGAAAATGACAGTGAACTGGAGACGGGTGCACGAGAGGCGTTGGGTGAAGAGTTCGCCGTGATAGCGAAGGCATATGGTTTCGAAGCGGACGTGGAAGAAATGATCGCGCCGCGAGAATGGTAGGTGAGGTTTACTGGTGTGCAGGACCGGCCGCTCATCATCTTCGGCCGGCCATCTTCATGCCGTAGACCTTGAAAGCGGTCTGGAGGATGTCCTCGACCGCAAATGAGTGGACAGTGCGGTCGCCGTGCGAATTGCGCCTAATTGGCGATCTTGCAGTCGATGGCGACAACGCTCACCTTCAAGCACCTGTTCCATCCGACCGATCTGAGCGGGTCGAGCCACACGGCTTTCGTTCATGCCCTCAAACTCGCGTTGACATGGCGTGCATCGCTGACCATGCTTCATATGGGTCATCGTGAAGAGGCCTGGTCGGAGATGCCACAGGTCCGACATACGCTGAAGCGCTGGGGAGTGATAGAGGATGAAATGGATGTGGCGGAGTTCGAGCGGCTTGGATGCGGGATCCGCAAGGTGGTGGCCAAGGGGACGGATCCATTGGAAGCCTGTATGGATCACCTGAGGGAGCATCACGCTGATCTCCTGGTGCTCACCACACACCAGCAGTCGAGCGGCTTCGACCCCTTGCGGCGCAAGGTGGCTGCTCCGCTTGCGCGGTCCTTGGGGCAGGCAGCGCTGTTCCTGCCACATCATCTTCCTGGTTTCGTGGATCCGCGCACCGGTCAGGTCACCCTTGACCGGATCCTCATTCCCGTGGCCCGACATCCCGACCCCATGGTATCGATCCGTGCGGCGATCATGGTGACAGAAGGGCTGGGGCTGAGAGACGTTGAATGCACCCTGCTTCATGTCGGATCAAAGCCGGAGTTCCCTGATCCTGCGCTTCCGCGGTCAAATGGTTGCCGATGGGAGCAAGTGGATCGACAGGGAGATATCGTCGACACCATCGTGGCCGTGCACGACGAGATCAGCGCCGGCCTGATCATCATGGCCAGCGAAGGTCACGATGGATTCCTCGATGTGTTGCTGGGCAGCACAACGGAACGCGTGCTCGAGAAGATCAAATGTCCCATGCTCGCCATCAGAGCTTGACCACATCCATGAACTACGCGCGTAAATGGCGCTCACGAGCAAACTCCCCCACGTCGGCACCACCATCTTCACGGTGATGAGCAAGTTGGCTGCGGAGTGTGGTGCCATCAACCTGAGCCAGGGCTTTCCGGATTTCCCGATCGATGAGAAGCTGAGCGACCTGGTGAACGCCGCCATGAGGACAGGTCACAACCAGTATGCGCCGATGCCCGGTCTGCCGGCCCTTCGCGAAGCGATCACGAACAAAGTGGAGCGGCTCTACGGCTTCAGCTATGATGCGGATGCGGAAGTCACTATCGCGGCAGGCGGCACGCAGGCCATCTTCACCGCCATCGGTGCGGTGGTGCATCCGGGTGATGAAGTGATCATCGTCGACCCGGCATACGATTGTTACTCGCCCACGGTGGAACTCTTCGGTGGCAAGCCTGTGCACGTGCGGCTGGCTGCGGACATGAGGTTCGATGCGGAAGCCGTGAAGGCGGCCATCACCCCGCGCACACGGATGCTGATGATCAACACGCCGCACAATCCGGCGGGAACGATACTCCGCGATGCGGACATGAAGCGCGTCGCCGACATGCTGCGCGGTACCGACATCATCCTGCTGAGCGATGAGGTGTATGAGCACTTGGTCTTCGATGGGGAGCCGCACGCATCCGTGATCGATCATCCGGAGCTGCGTGAACGTGCCTTTGTGATCTACAGCTTCGGCAAGGTCTTTCACGCCACGGGCTGGAAGATGGGCTATGCCCTCGCCCCGAGAGAGCTGATGGCGGAATTCCGGAAGGTGCACCAGTTCAATGTGTTTAGTGTGAACACGCCGATACAGGTCGCGCTCGCGGAGTACATGAAGGACGCGGCCAACTATGAGGCGGTCTCCCCGTTCTATCAAGCCAAGCGTGATCGTTTCGCCGGGGGCATGAAGAACTCCCGCTTCAAGTTACTACCCTGTGAAGGGTCTTATTTCCAGACGGCCGATTACAGCGCGATCAGCAACGACGAGGACCTGTCCTTCGCGCAACGCGTGACGCGCGACTTCGGCGTAGCGACCATACCGCTATCACCCTTTTACAAGGAACCGCCAGCTGGTCAACGCTTGTTGCGCTTCTGTTTCGCCAAGCAGGACGCTACCTTGGACGCAGCGATCGAGAAGCTATGCCGGATCTGAGGGTGACCATCGTGCAGAGCATGCTCCATTGGGAGGATGCCCACGCGAACCGTGCCATGCTTGGCGACAAGATCGCCGGGATGAATGAAGCCACGGACCTGGTCGTCCTGCCTGAGATGTTCACCACGGGCTTCAGCATGCGCAGCACGGAGCTCGCCGAGGACATGAACGGGCCCACGGTCGCTTGGATGAAGGAGCAGGCCATGTCAACGGACGCGGCGATCTTCGGAAGCGTGATCATCAAGGAAGGCGGCAAAGCGTTCAATCGTGGGGTCTTCGTGAAGCCCGACGGTCAAGTGACCATCTACGACAAGCGCCATCTCTTCCGCTTCGCGAACGAGACCGACCACTACAGCGCGGGCAGGGATCGTGTGATCGTGGAATGGCGCGGCTGGCGGGTCCTGCTGCAGATCTGTTTCGACCTGCGCTTCCCGGTCTTCGCACGCAATCGCGGTGATTACGATGCGATCCTCTATGTCGCCAACTGGCCCGAAGCGCGCCGATACCCTTGGAGCCAGCTGCTCATCGCACGCGCGATCGAGAACCAGTGCTACGTGGCCGGCGTGAACCGCGTGGGCATGGATGGCAAGGGCATCCACTACAGCGGGGACAGCGTGGTGATCGATCCACGTGGTGCGGCGACCGCCTCTGTGGAACCTTCACACGAAGGCCTTGCCACGGTATCGCTGGAATGGGAAGCGCTGGAGGACTTCCGGGCGAAGTTCCCGGTGGCCATGGAGGCCGATGACTTCGTGCTGAAGCCCTAGCGCAGCACCTGGATGTGGCCCATCTGCTCCTGCTCCATGCCGAGCGAGCCGTCCTTCTCCTCGAATTTGTAGTTGAGGCGCCATACGTAGATGTCGTTCTTCACCACGGCGCCTGCATAGGTGCCGTCCCAGCCCATGGTGGGGTCGTCGCTCTCGAAGAGCAGGTTGCCCCACCGGTCGAACACGTACAGGTGCATGGCGGCGATGTTCTTGCCGACCGGAATGAAGACATCGTTGGTACCATCGCCATTCGGTGTGAACGTGTTGGGAATGAAGATGGCCGACGGGCAGTATTCGATCACCTGGGCAGAATCGCGAGCGGCACAGTCGAATTGGTTCGTCACCTCCACCACGTACCAGCCATAGGCGCCCGCAAGGATCACGCGTGACTGTTCGCCGGTGCTCCAATCGTACTGTGAGCCCGGGTTGCCGGCGTCGATGCGCACGTATTGTTCGTCCTCGCCCAGGCAGGTGTGGAACTGGCGTGTGGCCATCTGCACCGGTGATGGGTTGAAGAGGACATTGATCCCATCCGATCGCTGACAGTGACCATTGCTCACCTGCACGGAGTAGTTCCCTGCCCTGCTCACGGGGATGGTTCGCGTGGTTGTGCCGTTGCTCCAGACATAGGTGCAGCCAGGGTTCCCTGCATCGAGATGAAGGATCCGGCCATCGCATAGGGTGGTGTCCGCACCGAGATCGACTGCAGGCGGTGCCACGAACTGCACGACCGCATCGTACGTCGCACTGCATCCGGCCTGGTTGATGATGGTCACGGAATAAAGGTCGTTGGATTGGACCGTGATGCTTCGGGTCACCTCACCGGTGCTCCACACGAAGGCCGAGCCTTCATTGCCCGCATCCAGGGTGATGCTCTCGCCCTCGCAGCGTGTGATATCGGTCAAGGCATCGGTAGGAACCGCCTCCACCGTCACGTTGCGTGAATCGATCGCGGAACACGCACCATTGCTGACGGTCACGGTGTAGGTCCCCGCCGTTCCGACCGTGATGCTCGAGGTGCTCGCACCGGTGCTCCAGACATGGCTCGCGCCGATGTTCTCCGCATCCAGCAAGATCATGGATCCAGCGCATATCGTCGTATCGGGGCCGAGGTCCAGGCTGATCACCGGAAGCAGGTCCACCACGGCATCGAAGGTGGCCGAACAGTTCTGGGTGGTGGTGACGGTCACGGAGTAGGTTCCACTCGCCGTTGGTTGGATGCTCTGGGTGGTGGCACCGGTGTTCCAGGCATACGTGGCGCCCGGGTTGCCGGCGTTCAGTGTGACCGGGTCGCTCACGCAGCTGGTCATATCGTTCAAGGCATCCGTCGGCAACGCGTTGAGCGCGACCGCAATGGCATCGTTCGCCACGCAACCTTGCGCCGATGTCACCTGTACGGTGTAACTGCCACTCTCCGTGACCATGAGCTGCTGACTGGTCACCCCGTTGGTCCACAAGTGGCTGGCACCGGCGTTCCCGGCGTCAAGTGATACCTGCTGTACCCCACAGAGGGAAAGGTCCGGTCCAAGGTCAACAACGGGTAGCGGGAACAGTGTGACGTTGAACGTCGTCGAATGCTGACAGCCTTGGGCGTTGGTGATGGTCACCGTATGAGGGCCCGAACTGCTGGGTTGGATGCTCTGCGTAGTTTGCCCCGTGGACCATTCGTAGCTGGTGCCCGTGGTGGGGGCCATCAAGGTCGGTGGTGCGTTCACACAAGCGCTGGCGCTCGCTTGCGTGGGTACACCTGCGAAGGCTCGCGTGATCATGACCTGATCGCTCACCATGCAGCCGTTCGCATCGGTGATGGTGACGCTGTACGTTGCTGTGCCTTCGATCATGATCGTCGGCGACTGGATATTAGAGGTGTTGAGGTTCGCCGCCGGGCTCCACGCATAGGTCGGGTTCGGTACGTTGTGTTGCACGCTGAGCTCATGGCCGAGCGTGGTGCACAGGGTCTGGTCGGGGCCCGCATCAGCCATGTAGCCCGTGGTCACCACGATGGTCACGCTCTGGCTCAAGCTGCACCCGCTGGCCGCGTGGGTCACAGTGCAGGTGTAGGTCGTGGTCTGTGCCGGAGTGGCGATGGGGTTCGCAATAGCGCTGTTGTCAAGACCAGCTCCTGTCCAGGTATAGGTAAGTCCCGAACCACCGGCGGCCGATGCGTTCAACTGGACGGACTGTCCCTGGCACAACGTGTCGTTGGCGCTCGTCACGTTCACACTGAGCAATTGCCCCACGGTAATGGTCACCTGACCTGAAGCGGTGCAACCGATACCCGATGTCGCGGTCACCTGATAGGTCGTGGTGGTGGTGGGTGTGGCGATCGGCGTCTGCACGTTCGTCGCGCTCAGTGTTCCGTTGTCCGGGGTCCAGGCGTAGGCCACGTTGCTCCCGGAGGAAGGAGTGGCCGTGATGGGCGTTCCGGCCACCGCGCACAATGTCATGTCCGGTGTGACCGAGATCGTGAAGGTGGGATCCACCTGCACATACACGGAGTCATGATAGACACAGCTTCCCAGAGGGTCGGTTCCGTTCAATACGTACCAGCCGGACGCCGTGGGGGTGGCAACGGGGTTGTGGATACCCGCATTGTTCAAGGTGCCGGGCTGGTTCCAGGAATAGGTAAGATAGTTGTTGTCATACCGGCCAAGGAGGAAGTCATCGATCGCCCAATTGTCATGCCCGGCCCCATTGTGCGCCAGCTGGCGGATCCGGAACATGGTGTTCGCGGCCTGGGCGGCGGCAGGGATCGGCACATCCAGGGGAGTGAAGTTCGGGAAATCTGCCTCGTTGTAGGTCGCGATGAGGCTCCAGTTCAATCCATTGTTGGTGGAGTACTCCAGAACGATATCCTCCCCGGTATCCGCGTCATCACAAGGTGCCGTGCCGTTCGCGATCTTCAGTTGGAAGCGGAGAGACCCACCACCCGTGGTGTTGAAGCCGGTCGTTTGGGCATAGCGCTGGCCAGCGCCATCGAAGTAGAGCGCCAGCCCGCTCGCACTTCCACAGATGTCGCTCACGATGCCGCCTTGGATGGCGGTCCAGCCACTGCCTGGTGCGCCGTCGAAGAGGTCCGTGGTCAACGCGCGCAAGGCACGGCTGCTGAGTTGTACCGTACTCCCCGCACACACCGCGGCCGGTTGGGCGAAGGTCTCGAGTTCGATGATACTGGCCGGGATGACATTGACGCGGATGCTGTCGTCCAGGTCGCCGCAGCCGCTGGGGCTGAAGACGCGTGCACGGTACCAGGTGGAGGTCATCGGCGTGGCCACAGGGTCGGCGATCGTGTCGTTGTTCAACGAGAAGCCGGGGGTCCATTGGATATCGAACCAGGCCGGATCCGGTGGCGGTACCAGGGCGAGATGGACCGATTCATATTGGCAGATCGTGAGCTCCGGTTCGTCGTTGGCGGTAAGCCACGTAGGGATGGTGAGCGGGATGCCCACGTTGTAGGTGAAGCTGCGTTGACAACCACTGAGGGGCAGGGTCCCCGTCACGGTGTAACTGCCGGATTGGGTCGGCGTGAAGCTGTAGCTGTTGCCCGTGGCGATGACCGTGTTCGGTGAGGCGGACTCGGTCCATGTGGCGTTGTTCAAGGGCTCGGGTGCGTTGAGCGTGAGCGGACCGCCACCGCAGATGGTGCTGTCCTGCGGAACGGGTACACTTCGGATGTCATGCACCGAAGCCGCATAGCTCTCTCCATATCCGGTGCCTACCATGTAGGCCTGCAGACCGGCTGCGGCCGCCAGGACGTGTCGACCAGGCTGAACGGTCAGTTTCACGTGCTTCCGATCGGCACATCCGGGGTAGGGCTGGAACTGGCCGGCAGGAACGGTGACTCCATCCAGGGTGAGTTGTCCCACAGCAGCCGTCGGGACGACCACGCTCACGCTGTGCTGGGTGATCAACGAGCTCGGTGATGTGTTCCACGCCACTTGACGCGACAGACGCTCTGCCGGGGAGACCAGCCACATCGATGGGTCGCCGTTGCCTGCGCAGCTATATCCTTCCATCAATTGCGCCACGCTCACCGGATGACTGGCTACAATGCAGACGGGCGCGGTGCTGCCGTTCACTTCGTGCCGTTGGCCGGCGTTCAGCATGATGGGTGCTCCGCCGTTGATCGACACGGACGTTCCATCGAGCTCCGCCATGATCCGATAGGTGCTCGTGTTCACCCCGTGGATCGGCGCCGTGTAATAGCGCGTACCCCACGCGGCGGTCGGTATCAGTTGCTCGAAGATGACATCGCAGGCCTGGCAGGCACCCGGCACCGTGGCGCACATGGAGCCGCCGAGCACGGCGAACGGGCGGCATGAACCACTGGCCGCCGTGGCTTCCACAATGGTGTTCGTGAGGTCGAGCGCATCGGTGGCGGCTTGCAGCTGATAGGTCTGGCCCGCGTTCAAGGTGACAACGAACGGTACGCCCGCAGGCTGGCCGCTGAACGTGTTCACCGAAGGGGTGATCCGCACCTGCGTGCCATCCTGACCGGCCACCACGAGTAGTTCGCTCTTGTGGAGGTTGTTGAAGTTCGGTAGTCCCTGATAAGCATCCACGCGGTAGCGATTGCCCAATGCCGATTCTGGCAGCACTTGGGAGACGTCGTGGGTGAAGTTCTGGAAGCTGCTGGCGAGGACGTTCACACTGTCCGAGGCCTGGATGAGGATGCCCTTGTTGGCGATGGTTCCTGAGCCGGTGTTCTCGGCCGAAGTTGGGACATCGATCACCGCAACGCCGTTGGCGGGAACGCTGAATGGAATGGTCCAGCCCGTGAGCGGCATGCTCACCGTGCCCGAGGTGGCGTTGCTGCCCAGGATGTGCAGCTTGATCCCCTGCGCGCCGAAGCCGTTCTGCATGAAGCCGGTCCAGAACCGTTTCCCGCGGGTGGGCACCTGCGTCGCTTGTTGTGCGATCGCCGTGTGGGTGAACAGGAGAACGGCGAACAGCAAAGAGCATCGGTTCCACCGATACATCACACGGAATGGGAATGCGCGAAAGCTCATTGTCTACCACCGAAGAGTACAGGTGGTGGCGGGCGTTCTACGTGATCCCGTGGTCCAGGGTTCCTGTGCTCAGGGCCCCGTCCGGGACGGGGACGAAGGTGGAGCCGGTGACCAGTCGATCTTGACGTCCCACGAGGCCCTGATGTTCACCTGTTCGGGGTGGTACCAGGTACGTTCAGGCTGGCTCAACAGGGCCCACTCGCCGGTATCCCAGTGGCCGTTCCCGTTGCTGTCCCTCACCAAGCGGAGCGTGCGCATACCCGGAGTGAGCCGCTCCCATACCGCGATAGGGAGCTCGGCGGTCACGGGCAGTTCATGCTGGATCCGTTGTTGTCCGTCCAGCACCTGTAGCAGGTATCGACCTGCTGGATCCAAGCCTTCGAGCTTCACCCGGAGCGAACCGAACGACTTCTCCTCCAGCACGCCAAGTGTCGCGCGAAGGGTATCGTTCGTTCCACCAAGGATGTCGCGGACCGCCTTGGGCAGGACGAGCAATCGGTAGGATGCGGCGCCTTCGGTGTCGAACACCAGGCTGATGCTCCTGGGGACATCCTGCACGATGCGGAACGGGACGGACGTACTGTCCCGTTCCAGGCTGATCCGTGCACTATCGATCGCGGTTATCGGCCGGGTGCTTCGCAGTCGGATGGAGAGTTGGTCCCCGGCCTCGACCAAAGCGGCCGTCAGCCCCATGTAGTAGGGCATATTCCGCGTCTGCCGATACCGCAGTGTGTCCAACACCTGTTGATCGGCCATCACTTCATACGAGCCCTGGCTGAGCAGGGTGGTGTCCGATGGCCACAACAGGACGGAATCGCGGGCGGCATTGAATTCCGGTGTCCATTTCAATTCTCCCCCGATGCGTGCCACATCGCGCAACCCGATGGTGTCCACGGCTCTGGCCATCACGAGTTCCAAGGCCCCATCGGCGGTGACCGAATAGCTTCGTACCTGCTGCCGGGCACTGGCCGGTAGGAAGGACCGCAACAGGTGCTCCTGACGCAGGGTGTCTTCAACCGTGATGCGGACCGCACTGTCCAGGAACGCGATCTCCTCGTTGGGAAGATCATACCGGTAGTTGGCGTTCTTGTCACGCAACGCGAAAGCGCTGAACCGGCCGTTCGGGAGGTTGGAGATCATGAAATGCCCCAAGGCGTCGGTGCGCGTCATGTAGGCCGGTCGTTCCATGCGGAAAGCGGTCGTGTCGTCGGGTGCGTACAGGCCCACCATCATGTCCTTCTCGGGCTGGCCAGTGAATGCGTTGAGCACCTTGCCTGAGAAGGAGGCGCTATCCAGCGCCTCACCTGTGCTCACTACGTAGGCGAGCCCTGTAGCGGCGTTCCCTTCGGTCAGGTCCTTCACGCAATCGCCCAGGTTGAAAGTGTAGGTGGTCGCCGGCTCCAAGGGGCTGTTCAGCTTGATCTCCACCCCTCGTGGACCGGCCAGTCGGACATCGGGAGCCGTGCTCAACGGCGGGGAGACCAACATGCGGTCGCGCACACGGTCCAATTGCACACGCTCATCGAACTCCAACAGGATCGCTGGTGCATCGAACCGTGTGCTCCGCTCGGGCGGTGTAGCGTTGATCAACCTGGGAGGCTCGGTGTCCTGATCCCCGCCGGTGATGTTCTGCACACTTGCACATCCGGAGAGGATGAGCACCAGCCAGGACCGAACCCATGCGTGCCTCATCCAGGGATCGGTTCAAGGAGGGCGCAAACCTCCTCCAAATGCTCGCGGTCCTCATCCGTGAAATCGGCGGGCAGCACACTGTCGATATCGAGCACTGCCTTCACGGTCCCTGTCCGGCCGCGTATCGGCACCACGATCTCCGAACGGCTATGGGCACTGCAGGCGATATGTCCCGGGAACTGCTCGACATCGGGCACGAGCAAGGTACGGTCCTCCTTCCATGCGGTTCCGCAGACCCCTCTTCCGTATGCGATCCGGGTACAGGCCAACGGACCCTGGAAAGGGCCGAGCACCAGCTCATCGCCAATGACCCGATAGAAGCCGATCCAATGCCATCCGAAGGCCTCCTTCAATGCGGCGGCCACGTTGGCCATGGTCGCCACCGGGTCCGGCTCCGCCCCGATCAGGGCACGCAGTTGCGGGAGCAGTGCCGCGAAACGAGCGGACCGGTCCTGGGTCTCGGGGAGGGCGATCACTTCGGTCATGGAGGATGGCAAAGGTATCCGGTCGTGGCGGCCGAGGCTCACGCACAGGCGGCGGTGTATATGCTCACCCGGATCCCCGGGACATCACGCAGCACCGCTACACACCCCTCCAAGGTGGCGCCAGTGGTCACCACATCATCCACGATCAGCACATGTCGGTCCTTCAACGGTGCCTCGTCGGGCAGATGGAAGGCTTCTTTCACGTTCTGCCAGCGGTCAATGCGGTTCCGCTTGGTCTGGGAGGGAGTGCGCACCACCCTGACCAGCCCTTTGCCATGGTCGTCCACAGGCCAGACCTGGCGCATCCCGTCCACGAGAAGCTGGCTCTGGTTGTAACCGCGGATCCGTTCTTTCCGAGGATGCAGCGGCACAGGTAGCAGCACATCCACGCTTTGGAATCGTGGGCTGTCCTTGATGTCCTCGGCCATCCGTCGTCCCAGATCGATGGCAAGCTGCTGATCGTGGTGGTACTTGATGCGATGCAACATCCGCTGCACCATGCCGGTTCGGCTGAAGTGCAGGAAGGCACTTGCCGATGCGAGGTGGACCTTGCCTCGAAAGAGCTCCTCCACGCGGTTGCGGGGATCGTCGTGGAAGCGGGTGCGGGGCAGGTCGGCCACGCAGTGGCTGCAGAGGCTTTCCTCGAACTGGCGCAGGCCGCGATCGCAACCTCCGCAAACGCGGGGCAGGAACAGGCCCCCCAGCTCAACAACCGAACGGATGATCGGATTCGTCTTCAATACTTTGTTGATAAGCGGCCCGTTCCAAGGAAAGGGCCGGATATGACGCCTGTAATTTAGCGGTCCCGAACTGTGCGGGAACAACCCATGGAACAGAACACCGAGAACGATCCCGGATCCAAGAACCGCTCCAGCACCGGTCTGCTTGTGCTGGTGGTGCTGCTATTGCTCAGCAACATCGTCATGTTCTGGCTGCTCATGCAGCGCGGGAAGGAAGTGGAACAGACCCAGCAGCAGGTGGCTTCGGTGACCAGCGAGAAGGAGAATGTGACGGTGATGCTGGAGAACATGCTCGCCTCCTACGACACCCTGAAGACGGATAATGAGCAGCTCACCGTCGAGATGGAAGCCCAGCGCGCTCAGATCGAGGACCTGTTGGTTCAGGTGAAGCGGGGTAATTACAGCCTTGCCAAGGCGAAGAAGGAGGCCGAGACCCTGCGCAAGATCATGAAGGGCTATGTGGTCACCATCGATTCGCTGAACCAGGCCAATGCTGCGCTCACGGCACAGAACGTGGGCCTGACACAAGAGCTCGGGGAAGTGAAGGGACAGAAGGAGGCGCTCACCTCGGAGAAGGAGGCCTTGGAAGGCAAGATCGCCAAGGGGGCCGTGCTCCATACCACCACCATCAATGCGGGTGCGCTCTTCATGCGGAACAACGGCAAGCAGGTCGAGACGGACCGAGCGAAGAAGGCCGAGATGGTGAAGTGCTGTTTCACCCTTGGGCAGAACTCGGTGACCGATGCCGGGAACAAGACGCTCTACATGCGGGTGATCAGCCCGGATGGGTCCGTACTGCCCGCTGGTGATACCAACAACCGCTTCAAGTTCAACGGGGTGGAGGGGGAGTACAGTGCGAAGCGCGAAGTGAACTATCAGAACCAGGCCGTGGACGCATGTATCTTCTGGAATGGCACGGGTGAGATGCGGACGGGCCAGTACATCGTGGAGATATACGAATCCGGCGCAAAGGTCTCCGAGGCGAAGTTCACGCTGAAGTGAACGGGTGATGATCCCTTCAGCAAGCCCCGGCCCAGGCCGGGGCTTGCTCATTGCGGTCAGAAGAAGGCCCGCACCTGGGCGCCGCCCACATGCACCATCGGGACGCCTTCCGAACGACGGCCGTTGTAGGTGAGGTCCACCTGCAGGTGTGAGCTCAGCTTTCGTTGCACCGTCAGGCTCCAAGTCACGTTGGTGCCGGGCTTGAGGCCGTTGAGCATCTCGGTGCCCAAGGGTGAATCCACCGCCCCGTCGAAGCCGATGTCCACCAGATTGGCGTTCACCTGTACGGCCCCTTTGTCCACGGCCGTGAAGCGGAACTCGGCGCCCAGGTCGCGGATGGCTGCCTCCTCGCCGCCGAGCTCGGTGCTGTTCCGCTTGTCGCTGTACTTGAAACGCAGGGTGCCGCGCATGCGCGTGCCGG
>JAKQEI010000027.1 GCA_029573495.1 Bacteroidota bacterium
CGCGACGTACTGGACCAACTGGTCAACTGCGATCTATGCGGATTCAACATATTGCGCTTCGACCTCCCCCTCCTTTCCGAAGAGCTAAGCCGCATCGGATACGACTGGAGAACCAATGACCTGCGCGTGGTGGATGTACAACGCATCTACCACCAAATGGAACCGCGCGACCTGAGCGCCGCCGTGAGGTTCTACTGCGGCAAAGAGCTCCATGGTGCGCACGACGCTTTGATCGATGTGCAAGCCACCGCCGATGTGCTCCTGGCCCAGCTGGATCGCTATCCCGATCAGTTGAAGCCAGACATCGCCTTCCTCGGCGAACTAAGTGGCGACCTCAAGCGCAACCCTGACCCGGCCGGTAAACTGAGGTTCGATGACCGCGGGGCGATCTGCCTCGCCTTCGGCAAATACGCCGGGTGGACCTTGGAGAACATCGGCCGCAACGACCCGGGCTATCTACAATGGCTCATGACCAAGGCCGAACTACCGCACAGTACCCTCTCCGTGATGCGCAATGCCCTGTCGGATCTGCATGCGTGATCGAGCCAACAGTGGTCAGCAGCCAGTGGGATCAGCGGCCGTACGGAGTTGCATTCACTGACCGTTGATCCCACTGGCTGCTGACCGCTGACAACTTCTCTCCCATGAAACTCATCTGCATCGGCCGCAACTACAGCGAACACGCCAAGGAGCTGGGCAACCCTATGCCCGAAGAACCCGTGCTGTTCCTGAAGCCACCCAGCGCGCTCATCCCTCTTTCCGGGCCCATCGTTCTGCCTGCCTTCAGCAATGAGGTGGAACATGAAGTGGAACTGGTATTCGTGATCGGCCACCGCAATGGCCGTGCTGTTGCCGACAAGGTGACACTGGGTCTCGACCTCACCGCGCGCGACGTTCAACAAGCGCTGAAGTCCCAAGGTCTACCTTGGGAAAAAGCAAAAGCCTTCGATGGCTCGGCATACGTGGCCGGAACGCATACGGCTGTGGAGTCCTTCCCCACCGGACACCACATCGAATTCATGCTGAAGAAGAACGGCCATGTGGTCCAGAGCGGCCACAGCGGCCAAATGCGCTTCAGCGTTGAAGAACTGATCGCCCACGTGGAACGGTACTTCCGGCTGGAACCGGGCGACCTGCTCTTCACCGGCACACCTGCGGGGGTCGGCCCCCTGTTCGCCGGGGATCGGCTAGAGGGCTTCCTT
The DNA here is from genome assembly GCA_029573495.1 of Bacteroidota bacterium. Lineage (GTDB taxonomy): Bacteria > Bacteroidota > Bacteroidia > Flavobacteriales_F > PHOS-HE28 > PHOS-HE28. Next base: position 1,203 of record JAKQEI010000027.1, read on the forward strand.
CTGGGAGAACTGGTCTTCGAGATCGATGTTGAAGGTCCTGAACGGCCGTAGGATACCTTTGTGACGATATTCGCCACACCAAGGCGACGAAGAACCATGACCAAGATCGTCCAAGTCGGCAAGATCGCCTGCGGCAACGAGCAGCTCTTCCTCATCTCCGGTCCCTGTGTGATCGAGACCGAGGATGTGATGATGCGCACCGCCGAGAAGCTCAAGGAGGTGAGCGAGCGCCTCAAGCTGCCCATCATCTTCAAGAGCAGCTTCACCAAGGACAACCGCAGCAGCGTCGATTTCTACCAAGGCCCCGGCCTTGACGAAGGCTTGAAGGTGCTCGCCCGCATCAAGAAGGACTTCGGCTTCCCGATCCTCACGGACATTCACTACCCCAGCCAGGCCAAGCCAGCAGCCGAGGTGGTCGACGTGCTGCAGATCCCGGCCTACTTGGTGATGCAGACCACCTTGGTCACCGAGGCTGCGAAGACCGGCGCGGTGATCAACCTGAAGCACGCGCAGTTCCTGGCGCCGGACAACATGATCAAGCCGGCCGAGAAGTGCGTGAGCGTGGGGAACGACAAGATCATCCTCACCGAGCGCGGCTACACCTTCGGCTACAACGACCTCATCGTGGACCCGCGTGCCTTCTACCACATGCGGAGAACCGGCTACCCCGTGGTGTTCGACATCACGCACAGCATCCGCAAGTACGGCATCCCCAGTGCCGATCCCCGCGGCGGCAATCGCGACGTGATGCCCACCATCGCCCGGGCCGGCGTGGCCGCTGGCGTGGACGGTGTGTTCATCGAGACCCACCCCGACCCCAGCACCGCCCTCTGCGACGCCGCCAGCCAACTCTGCGTGTACGACCTGGAGGAATTCATCAAGCCCCTGCTCGACCTTCATGCCGTGGAGGTGAAGCATCGCCTGAATTGAACCACAGAGGCACAGAGGCCACAGAGCAGATCATCCCAATAGATAACCGAACAACAAACCCAAAGAGTTGCGAACGGCATTCTCCGTGCCCTCTGTGTCTCTGTGGTGAACTACAAAAACATGGAACTCTACCTCGACAGCGCCGACATCAAGGAGATCGACGAAGCCTTCAAGCTCGGCTTCCTCACCGGCCTCACCACCACGCCCACATTCATGCACCGTGGCGGCGTGAAGGACATCGACAAGATGATCCTCGATCTCGCGAAGAAGGTGCCCATCCTGCAGGTGGAAGCCCTTGGCGAAACCGCTGAAGAAGTGGTGAAGGAAGCGGAGCGCCAACTGAAGATGGGCCTGAAGAAGGACACCACCGTCTTCAAGATCCCCGTGAGCCTGGAGGGCCTGCGCGCCTGCAAGATGCTGCGCAACGAAGGCATCATGGTGAACGTGCACCTGGTGTACACCATCCAGCAGGCCTACATGGCCATGCAGGCGGGGGCCACCTACGTGTGCCCGCTCGTCGGCCGCCTGCAGGACCAGGGCCACGACGCCCTCGCCCTCGTGGAGCAGTGCGTGCGTGCCGTGAACTACTACGGCTACGACACCAAGATCATGTTCAGCAGCGTGCGCACCGTGGAGCACGTGCGCAATGCCGTGGAGCTCGGCGTGCACACCATCACGGTGCCTTGGAAGCTGATGAAGCAGCTCACCGACAACCACTTCACGGCCATCGGCACCAAGCAGTTCTACGTGGACACGCGCCTGATCACCATGAAGGTGAAGGACGTGCTCTCGCGCAGCAACCCCATCGTGAAGGACAGCGCCACTGTGAGCGAGGCCCTCGTGGAGATGACCAAGCACGGCTTCGGTGCGGTGATGGTGGTGGATGCGAAAGGCAAGAACGTGGGTGTCTTCACCGACGGTGGCCTGCGCCGCGGCATCGAGAAGGAGGGCAACAAGTTCCTCGCGAAAAAGCTGAGCACGCTGAAGTTCAACGCGCCCTTCACCATCAGCCCGGAGGCCCTGCTCGACGAAGCCCAGAAGGCCTTCAAGGAGCACAAGGTGGACACGCTGAGCGTGAGCGAGAACGGCAAGCAGCTCGGCATGCTCGACATCCAGGACCTGATGAAGGCGATCGCGGGGTGAGAGGTCGTGCTCGTGTTCTTGGGATAGAGGGAGCGTCGATTTTCGCGTTCCTGGTTGCTTGTTCAAGCCCCGAGATGAGGCAATCGGACCAAGGACCAACGAAGGACGATGGGAGCTACTCTGCGCCGCAGGATGCGGATGTGGCACAATTGCATAGTGCTGACCATGCTGAGGCTATCGATTCCACATCCGGGTCATACGAACGGATCTTAACCATCCGTCTAAGTGAGGTGATATTGGACGCTGGTCTTACGCGATTGCTCGACTCACTGATTGCTTTCGAGAAGGATTGTCTTGGGGATGACCATCCAGACTTCTGGCTACTTGGGCAATGGAAGACAGGCGTATTCCAGTTCACTGGCACTAGTGGATTCACCGCGAACGCGTTGGGCTTTACCATGGTCGATGGGAACGTCGTTTTCCTCTACGATGCGCTGCCCGAAGCTGCCCATCAGAGCGACAAGCGAAGGAGCTTCAGTCGAAGCGTTTCGGAGGCATCTTCCGGTCCTGAGGATTATTCTGCTTGGTACATCCAGCAGGCGAATGGATATAACCGAGTAGTTCAAGCATACACATTGCCTTGCAACTGATCGATCATGTCCAGTATTAAGGTCTTCACCACGAACGGCTTCCGCACCACCGCGCCGGAGACCGAGCTGCTGCGTCGCCTGGCCCGCACCAAGGCCGTGCTCTTCGACTGGGACGGTGTGTTCAACGACGGCTTCAAGGACGCCGACGGAGGGAGCCCCTTCAGCGAGGTGGGCAGCATGGGCGTGAACCTGCTGCGCTTCGCGTTGTGGATGCGGAACGGGCACTTGCCCACGGCCGCGGTGATCACCGGTCAGCACAACCCCTATGCGGAGCGCTTCGCCCAGCGCGAGCGGCTGCACGGCGTGTACATGGGTTTCACCAACAAGCCCGAGGCCTTCGACGCCTTCCTCGCGAAGCACGGCCTGCAGGCTGAGGAGGTGGCCTTCTTCTTCGACGACGTGCTGGACCTGCCCGTGGCAGCGCGCTGCGGCCTGCGGGTGATGATCGGCAGTCCCGTAACCGCCTGGCTCGTGGAGCAGGTCATCGCGCGTGGCGAGGTGGATATGGTCACCGCCAACAGCGGCGGCAGCAACGGGCTGCGCGAGGCCACCGATGCCGTGATGGCCTTGCTCGGGAATGGTCCGGATGTGATCGTGCACCGCACCGCCTATTCCGATACCTACCAACGCTACCTGACCGAACGCCAGGCCGTGGAGCCCGCGATCGTAAGGAACCCACGCTGATCAGCGCAACCGGATCCGCACTGGGTTTCGCGGCTCGCCTACGTTGATCGCCGCCAGCTTGAACGAGGGTGGTCCCATGTTGACGGGAGCATCGTTGCTGAAGCCATAGGGCTCCTGCGGCCAGCCGATCCACGACGTGTTGAGCTCCCCATCGCTGTTGATGTCGTGGAAGACCTTCACCGCGTAGGTACCGTCATCAACACGCCTGAAGGAGCAGGTTACGGTCCGGGACGTGGCAGGAACGCTCAAGGTGCGACAGCCCTGTTCCGTGTCGTAAGCCTCTTTGTTCGGACACAGCGCCACGCGCAGGGTACCTCCTGCTTCGGGCTTGTTGAGAACGACTTCCAGCCGTAGGTCATCTTGAGGCAAAGCGACCGAAGCGATCAACGTACAGAAGACCATGACAAGGGCGCGCAGGCCTTCTTCAGAAATGGGCATCCAGGTCGAGCGCTGCGTCCAATTGCTTCCGGAACCGGTCGCGCGGGATCTCCACCGCACCGAGTTGCTGTGTGAAGTCATTCAAGTACTGGGTATCGAAAAGGACATGTCCCTGTCGTTGCAGATGTGCGACGAGGGCAAAGAACGCTGCTTTGCCCGCGTTCGGCACCTTGCTGAACATGCTCTCACCAAAGAACGCACCGCGCAGGGACACACCGTAGATGCCACCCACGAGCTCATCGCCCGACCACGACTCCACGGAATGGGCGAAACCGGCCGTGTGCATGGCGAGGTACGAGGTGATCAGCCGCTCATCGATCCAGGTCTCTTCGCGCTCGGCACAGGCCCGGATCACCCCTTCGAAGGCCTTGTTGCGCGTTAGGATGAAGTCCGCTTTGCGGAATGCACGGATCGCCCGCTTGTTCGGCACCAGGCCTGCCAAGGGAAAGATCGCGCGCGGGTCGGGATCATGCCAGTACAGTTCACCATCGTCGTGGCACATCGGGAATCGCCCGCTACCATAGGCCAGAAGCAACTCTGCCACCGGTATCGCCTCCAAGGTGTCCGATCCGTTCACGGCGCCTTGATCACGCGTTCCTGGAAGATCCGGCCGTCCTGGTCAACCACCACCAGGTAGGCACCGGTTGGAAGGCCTTGTAAACGCGGGTCATCAAGGGTGATCCTGCCGACACCATCCACCCCGGCGCGGAGAAAGGACCTGGTCCGACCTTCCATATCGAAGACCGCGACGAAGGCCGAGCCATGATGCAGCCCGGTATCCTCGATCACGAACCGGTCGGTGAACGGAGAAGGGAACACCCGCATATTCCTGGACACGGGCTGCTCCGGCACCTGCGTCAGCAATAACCAGGCACTGGCCGCACCGAAGTCCGGGATGCCAAAGCCCAGCGAGTCGTTCGGGTCATTGTACAAGGTGGCGCTCTGGCGCACGGCCATCATGATCTCCTGCGCGCTGCGCGTGGGATGGGCGCCCCATAGACAGCCCACCAGACCGGCCAGCACAGGAGCCGCGAAACTGGTCCCGTTCGCCTGCACCACACTGTCCACGCCAATGTTCAACACCGTGGTGCCCTGGCCCATGGCGCACACGTCCGGTTTCACGCGACCATCGGCACTGGGGCCATGGGAACTGAAGGGAGCATAAAGCGCGTCCGCGTTCACCCCGCCCACCGTGAGCACGTCCATCGCATCAGCCGGCGCACCGATGTGGTACCAGTCACTCTGTCCATTGTTGCCTGCGCTCAGCACCGGGACCATGCCCTTTTGCGAAGCGATGTTCGCCGCGATGCTGCACCGCAGGGTCTGCCCGTCCAGCATGAGGTAGGTGTGGTCCATCGTACTGTCGTCGAAGGTGGTGTACCCCAGGGACGTATTGATCACATCGCACCCGAGACTGTCCGCCAGTTCCACACCGCTCACCCAGTGGTCCTCCTCCACCGGATACTCACTCTGAACGGTCTCGGTACGGATCAGGACGTAGTCCGCTTCGGGCGCCGTACCGATCAACTGACTATCCAGGCGGGCCGCCATGCACGAAAGCACACTCCGCCCGTGCCAATGGTCATCATATACATCGCCATCATGCTCCACCAGATCGCGCGTGCCCACGATGCCGCCACGTTGCCGCACAGCCTCGAAAGCCAGCGCGGAGTCGACCCCGTCGAAGCCCGAGTCCAGCACCCCGATCAACATGCCCTGGCCCAGGTGTCCATTGCCGTGCAGGGACTGGCCGTTCAGCATCTCCAACTGCCTGTACCCCGCGCCATACAATGGAATGTCCAGCTCCCGACCCTCCTGATCCCGGCTCCCGAACTTGTGGACACGGGGCGATCCAGTGGTTCTCATCCCGGATGCGCGCACCTCCAATACGAAGGGCAGGTCTTGGACCGCGGATATCGCATCCCCCCCCTGCACACGTATGGTCACTCCATTGAACCACTTGCTCCGGTTCAGCACATCCACCCCTTCGATGGCTTCCACCTGGGCCACGTATGCCGGATCCACCGGAAGGTCGAGCTCATCATAGGCGATCCCTTGTGCAGCGCGCCGTGCGATGGCACGTTCGGAAAGGAAGGACGTGGGCTCGGAGAGTGAATAAGGCGTGGCCGACTTATCCGTGAAAGCCACCCAATAGGTGTCCGGGGAGGTCTGTGCGAAGCTCGATCCCCCTGGCACGGATGCGAGCAGGATGGCTGCAAGGATGCCCGACAACCTACGATCCATGGGCCACGGCGGTCATGCGCAGGCGCCAGCCCACGTTCTGGAGGGTGATCGTACCATCCGGGTTGTACACCACGCGGTTCGTGCTTTCCTCCCAATACTTCGCCACCATCCCCACCCCATCGGCATACCGCTCCTCGAACTCACGGGTATCGACGAAATTCGGCGGCACGGTATTCTTTACGAGCACGGTCTTGGCGAAGGAAAGGTTCCCGGTGCTCCAGGGTTCATCAATGTCCTCGTAGGCGACCAGCAGTTCATCGTTGCGGGAGTCATCACCGGTAGCTCCGGTGCCGTAGATATTGATGTCCCAGCGGCGCGCGTTCCGAACGGGGAATGAGAGCTTCAAGCGTCGGTAGTTCTCCTCGGTCTTCTCCGCGGCATAGCCGTCCACGGTAGAGGTCCACACATCGCGGACCACCCATTCACCGGCCGCATCATGCACATACCGATGGATCCGTTGACAGGGTCTTCCCTCCAGGTCGGTGTAGTGCTCCTCGATCCGCTCCAGCAGGCGATAGCTCACGCTGTCAAGGACGTTGGACGGGTCATCGCGCCACAGGGAGTCCACCTGGTATTCCACCCAGGTGCCCACAGCGGTCGGGAAATAGCCGTAGCCCATGTCGGGTTCCTCCACCTCCTCCTTCTTGCAAGCTGCCAACAGGAGGCTTGCTCCGAACACGATCAGAAGGTGATGGCTGCGCATGGTCATCCGTGTTGGCGATCGATGAAGCCGCCACCGACCACATCCTCGCCCATATAGAAGACGGCACTCTGCCCCGGAGCGATGCCTGCCACGGGAGCATGGAATTCAACCTTCACGCGATCACCGTCCATGGTGAGCGTGCTGGGGGTGCCTTTGTCCTTGTAACGGATCTTGGTCACGGCTTCGAGTTCACCGTTCAACGTATCCACGAGTTGGAAGTTCGGTCTGCGCACCCACATGGTGGTCCGCTGGAGGTCCTCTTTCCGGCCCAGGACCACGGTATTGCTCTCCGGCTGGATGTCCGTCACGTAGAGCGGTTCGCCCGTGGCGATGCCAAGCCCTTTGCGTTGACCGATGGTGAAGAAGGGATAGCCATCATGCTCACCAAGCACTTCACCCCCCACGCTCACGAGCTGACCATGGGCCAGCTTGGCTGTAGCCTCCGGTTCCTTGCGCTTCAGGAAGCCCCGGTAGTCATTGTCCGGGATGAAGCAGATCTCATAGCTCTCGCTCTTGGCCGCCAGTTCAGGGAAGCCACTGTCCACGGCCCGCTGGCGGATCTCGCTCTTGCGGAAGCCGCCGATCGGGAAGCGGGTCCGGGCCAGGTTCCGCTGCTCGAGCCCCCATAGCACATAGCTCTGGTCCTTGGCCGGGTCCAGGCCGCGGCTCACCACCCATCGGCCGGTGCTGGCATCTTGGCGGACCTGCGCATAGTGCCCCGTGGCGATCAGCTCGCAATCCATCATGTCGGCACGCTTCAACAGCGCCTCCCACTTGATGAAGGTGTTGCACAGGACGCAGGGATTGGGCGTCCGGCCGGCCAGGTATTCACTCGTGAAGTTGCCGATGATCGCCTCACCGAACTCCTCGCGGATGTCGATGATCATGTGGTGGAACCCGCGGGTAACGGCCATGGTGCGCGCATCGTTGATGCTGTCGAGGTCACAACACCCGGTGATCCGCTTGCCCCCGCTGGCATCGGCATAGTCCCAGGTCTTCATCGTCACGCCGATCACCTCATACCCTTCTTCATGGAGCATGAGCGCGGTCACGGAGCTGTCCACCCCGCCGCTCATGGCCACCAGTATCCGTCCGTGTTTGCTCATCCTTCGCCTTTCCCCATTACCCTTTGTCCTTCCGCCTTTGCCCTTCCGCTTCTGTCCTTCGCTCTTCTGTTGTTTCCAAGGGCTCCTTGCCCTGCTTCATCCCCGCAACCGCGATCACTGCTCCACGCCCCCGACGTACCTGGTCGTCTTCACCAGCTTGCCCTTGTCGTCGTATTCCCGGACTTCCCCTTCGAGCTGATCGTTCACATACCTGCCCTCCCGCGATCTGGTCTGGCCTTTCAGCACTCGCTCGATATCCCCAGGGGTCCCCAGGACCGGATCACCGGGAACGGTCCGGACCTCCCACTGCCCATTGTCGTGGTATTCCGTGAAGGGACCTTCGCGCTTCCCTTTCTTGTAGGTGACCTCCGACTGAAGCTGCTCATCATCGTAGTAGGTCCTGAACACACCGTTCTCCTTCCGCTCCTTCAACAACTCCCCTTTCGCGTAGAGCATCTGGAGCTGCACGGTCCCGTCCTCATTGAAATAGTACCAGGTGCCGTCACGGTCGCCGTTGACCATGTTGCCTTCGATCTCCTTCTTCCCGTTGTTGAAGTAGAAGGTCATCTTCCCTTCCGGCTCCCCTTCCTGGTAGGTCGCTTCCGACTTCAACTGTCCATTGGCGAACCAGCTCTTGCTGGGACCATGCAACACTCCGTTCCGCCGCATCTCGCTCTCCACCACCTTGCCATCCGGGTAATAGGACACCTGCTCTCCATCCAGCTTGCCCGCCTGGTACCGTTCCACCTTGCGCAACCGACCTTCCGGTCCGTAGTAGTTCCAGGTGCTGTCCTTGTCCTGTAGCAGGTACTTGCCCGTGGCCATCACGGTCCCATTCGGGTGGTAATGCCTGGCCCGGCTGGTGCGGCCATCCACGGCGTACTCCTGCAAGGTGGTCAGGCGCCCCTCCTCGTCATAATGTTTGAAGGTCCCGAAGGGCTTGTCGTCCTTGAACTGGCCGAGATAGCGTGTCTTCCCGTTGGGCCAGGTCTTCGTCCAGGTGCCCTGCTTCCTACCCTTGGCGTCCGAGGCGTTCAGGTCAAGGCCCGTTGGCTGGGCCAAAGCGGTGGCGCCAAGAACATAGGTGATGAAAAGTAAGGCGGAACGCATGCGTGAGGGTCGGCAAAGGTACGGGCGGTGTTCAAGGGGCATGCCGGACATGTCCGGGGTGATCGGTCAGGGCGTGGGACCGGCCAGCAAAGGACAACGGCTACCTTTGTCCACCCATTACGGAACCCATGAAATTCTTCATCGATACCGCCAGTTTGGCACAGATCAAGGAAGCCCAGGCGCTGGGTGTGCTCGATGGCGTGACCACCAACCCCAGCTTGATGGCCAAAGAAGGGGTCAGTGGGACGGATGCCGTGATGAAGCACTATGTGGACATCTGCAACATCGTGGACGGCGATGTGAGCGCAGAGGTGATCGCCACGGACTACTCCGGCATGGTGCGCGAGGGCGAGGACCTTGCCGCCCTGCATCCGAGGATCGTTGTGAAGCTGCCCATGACCAAGGATGGCGTGAAGGCCATCAAGTACTTCACCGGCAAGGGCATCAAGACGAACTGCACCCTGGTGTTCAGCCCAGGTCAGGCGCTGTTGGCCGCCAAGGCCGGCGCCACCTACGTATCGCCTTTCGTTGGGCGTCTGGACGACGTGAGCACCGATGGGATCGCCTTGATCGACCAGATCCGCACGATCTATGATAATTACGGATATGGGACCGAGATCCTGGCGGCCAGCATCCGTCATCCCATGCACATCATCCAGTGTGCGGAGGTCGGTGCCGATGTAGCCACCTGCCCTTTGAGCGCCATCACCGCTCTCTTCGACCATCCGTTGACCACGATCGGATTGGAGAAGTTCCTGGCGGACCATAAGAAAGCTGCCGCTCAAGGCAGCAAGGTCTGAGGGTATGCTGCTGAGCATCCACCCCAAGGATCCTGAGCCGCGCAAGATCAAGACCGCCGTCTCCATCCTGGAGGAAGGCGGGGTGCTGATTTGCCCGACCGACACGGTCTACGCCTATGTATGCAGCAGCCATAGCGCACGGGCCATTGAAGCGGTAACGCGGCTGAAAGGAGTTAAAGCACAGAAGGCGGACCTATCACTCATCTGCCAGGACCTTAGTCAGTTAAGCACGTACGCCAAGTCCATCGATACCGCCGCGTTCCGGATCATGAAGAAGGCGCTTCCCGGCCCTTACACCTTCATCGTTCCAGCCAGTAACGAGATCCCCCGCCTATTCAAGAACAACCGCCGCACGGTCGGGATCCGGGTTCCCGACCACCCGATCCCCCAAGCGATCGTTCGGGAGTTGGGCCACGCACTGGTAGTGGCCAGTGTGCACGACCCTGACAAGGTGATCGACCACACCACGGACCCCGAGGTGATCCACAAGAACCTTGGCTATCAGGTGGATATGGTGATCGATGGGGGTATCGGTGGTATGCAAGGCTCCACGGTCATCGACCTGAGCGACGGAGAGCCAGTGGTCATCCGGGAAGGTGCAGGCTCATTGGAGGACCTGCTTTAAAGCATCGACCTGAGCTCCTGCCAGGCCGTGCTCAGCGCGTCCACAAGGTCACTCGCGCGCATGGCATCCATACCCAGGCGATCTGCGGCCAGGTCACCGGCACGGCCGTGTAGGTAAACTGATATTAAGCTAGCTTCCAGCACATTGTATCGCTGGGCCGAAAGTCCTGCAACGACCCCGGCCAACACATCACCCGTCCCCCCTTTCGCCATGCCAGCGTTCCCGGTGGGCAGGTAATACGCCGCACCGTCCGGGGAGCAGACCGCCGTGTAAGCACCCTTCAGCACGATGTGACACCCATGCCTATGGGCGAACTCCCGCGCGCGCTGCAACCGATCAAAGCCGGACGTGGGCGCCTTACCGAGCAGCCGGTCCATTTCCCGTGGATGCGGCGTGAGTATCACGTTGGTGTTCAAAGCATTGATCAGTTCGTCATCAACTGAAAGCAGGTTCAGTCCATCAGCGTCGATCACCAACGGCCCGGACCACGAACCGAGCAGTTGGCGCAGAACCACCGCACTGCGGTCGGAACGGCCCACTCCGGGACCGAACAACACCGATGTATACCGTTCAAGATCAGTCACTTCAGAGATCGTATCCCCGGACGGATCCAAGGAGGTCATGGCATCTGGCATGGCGACCGCAATGGGCTTCAAGGTCTCTGCAGTGCCATGAGCAGTGAAAAGACCCACCCCGCTCCGCGAACACCCACGGGCAGCCAGGAGTGCTGCTCCATGACAGCCGGGTCCGCCAGCGATCAGCAAGGCGTGTCCATGGTCACCCTTGTGCGAGAATCGTTCGCGGGAGTTCAGTAACTTACTGATATCCAATGGTTCCACCCAGTTGGCGAACCGAGGTTCCGCCACCTCATACCAAGGGTCGAGCCCAATGCGCAACAGGTCCCACCGACCCGCATTGCTTCCGGTCTCCGGGAAGAACAAGGCCGGCTTGGGCACTTCGATGGTGAATGTCATCGCCGCTCGGACCACCGCTCCTGAACCAGGACCGATACATGGATCGATGGTTCCGGAGGGGACATCAATGGCGATCACGCAGGCCTCGGAACGGTTGATGGTATCCACTGCCCTGGCGAGCAGCCCCCCTAGTGGACGCGAAGCACCAGTTCCCAAGATACTATCTATTACTATTTCATCATGAGGGATTTGAATATCATCAACAGAAGTGGAGATATGATCGATCGGGACATCGGAATGAGCCAGCCGGTCCCTTGCGGCTCGGTTCCCGATGCTCATCGTTGCGCCGTCCTCCAACAAGGTCACCCGGACCGTGCTTCCGGCCTCGCGCAGATACAAGGCGATGAGCATGCCATCGCCACCGTTGTTCCCCGGACCGACCATCACGTGATAACGCGGTGCGGTACCGAACCGCCCCTCACGCTCAAGACCGAGCAAGTGGGTCGCACAGGTGCGCGCGGCACGGTCCATCAACTCGGCCTCGGTCAACCCAGCGCGGATCCCAGCCTGTTCCACTGAGCGGATGCCTGAAGAAGAAAGTATCGGGATCATGGTGACCGAACCCCTGGTGGTCGTCTAAACTAAGCTGCTGGAAATGCTTGTCCTCGAACCATGCCGGGAGGCAATTTCTGAAGTGAGCAACATCAGCAGTACAACCGGGACATCCGAGCTATTTTAGTAGCCTCTCCCGATCTCGTAAGATGAACCCAAAACCACTCTTTCACATGAATAAAGCGATACGCTTTGCCTTGGCTGCTGCCATGGCGCCGGGTATGGCCCTGGCCCAGGAGCCGGGACCGAATCTCGTGAGCAACGGAGGATTCGAAACACGCTCTCCCGAGGCGAAGACCTGGGATCAACTGGAACGCGCCACCGGCTGGAGCAATGCCAACGGGGGCTCCGTCGATGTCTTTAGCAAAATGGGGACCGCGAAGAACGTGGGGATCCCCGATAACGACCTTGGCTCCAGCGCCGCTCAAGAAGGCGAGAGTTATGCTGGTTTCGTGGCCTGGAAGGACGATATGCGCCCGAATTTCAAGCGCCTGATGAACGGCCGTGACGAAAAACCCTTCAAGGAGGCCTGGAACCAGTACAGTGAATACCTGCAGACGGCGATCGGCTCCCCGTTGACCCCGGGTCAGAAGTATGATATCAGCTTCTGGGTGAAACTGGCGGACAAGAGCGACCGCGCTGTGAACGGGATCGGGGCCTACTGCTCCCCAATTGAGCTCACCTATGTCCACCGGCATCACCTCGCCGAACTGGCCGACGTGAAAAGCGAGGCTGTCCTGGACAATAAGAAGGACTGGGTGGAAGTGAAGGGGACCTTCGTGGCTGATGGTGACGAGAAGTACCTCATCATCGGAGCCTTCGGCCCGAACATGGAAAAGAAGGACGTGATCGAAGGGGCGGACAATCAGCGAGCCTACTATTACATCGACGGGATCAGCCTGCGGTTGAAGCCTGAGGATGACCGGGATAAGGACGGTGTCCCCGATAAGGAGGACAACTGCCCGGATGAAGCCGGCCTGAAGACCCTCGGAGGATGCCCTGACCGCGACAGCGACGGGGTGGCGGATAAGATGGACGCCTGCCCGGACCTGGCTGGCCCGGTGGACAAGCAAGGTTGCCCGGATAGTGATGGCGACGGCATTGCGGACAACGTGGACAAGTGCCCGAAAGTGGCTGGTGTGCCGGAAATGAAAGGCTGCCCGGCGATCAAGGAGGAGACCAAGAAACTGTTCGAGAAAGCGCTCACAGGCATTCAGTTCGAGACCGGAAGCGCCGTGATCAAGAAGAGCAGCTATGGCATCCTGGACCAGGTCGTGAACGTGATGAGCGAGAACCCGGCGTACAACTTGGAGATCCACGGGCATACGGACAGCCAGGGTGACGACGCGAAGAACATGAAGCTGAGCGACGACCGTGCCGCCTCGGTGAAAAAGTACCTGACCGACAAGGGAGTAGGCGCGAACCGTCTACGTTCCGAAGGCCATGGGGAAACGATGCCGGTCGCTGACAACAAGACCAGCGCTGGTCGGGCAAAGAACCGCCGCGTTGAGTTCAAGGTGATGTTCTGGGAGTGACCCCTTGCTTCTTTCGCTGAACAAGAAAGCCGCCCACCGGGCGGCTTTCTTGTTCAATTGTCGTCCGGAGGCAGCGCCCCGGTGCCTGGTCCATTTCACCTGGGCGCTGGCGGTCCCTTCAAGATCCGGGATGCGGGACCCATCGCGCTGCGACCCATGGGCGCGTGCATCGAGGTCGGGCAGATGATCGATCTGAAGCCCCGATCATTACAAGGACCTGGTCATGAGCATGTTGTCAGGATGCGCCGCCATCGCCCACAATTCGGAGAGGAACTGCACATCAGGACTGAACGATGGACGATCCCGTTCCAAGGCGCCGTACACCGGGTCTAAATAGCCGAGGACAGAGCCATGCCCGATCACATCTGACAGAACGTGTATGATCCGGATCGATTGGCCCATTCGTCCTGGTGAACAGAGCGCATCAACGATGGTCTCCACCAGAGGCCGGCATTGGTCCAAGACACCACCTTCGACCGACATGGATCGTCCGGTTTGTGATGTTCTGCTGCGCAGGCCATGGTCCATGCCGACCGGGATCAGTCATGGATCGTAGTGTCCAAGAACGAAGAAAGGCCGCCCGAGGGCGGCCTTTCCGTACCGATAAGCTGTGCTTACTGGAAGTAGAAGTTGATGCCGATGCGAGCACCGCTCACACCCGTGTCGATACCGAAGCTGTTGTTCTTGGTATCACCTTCACCGCCTTCCACGGTCACGCTCTGAACGGAACCGGTGTTCGGGGTGGTGGTCGAGGGCACCCAGTGTTCGGTGGTGGTCTCACCGAAACCTTCGCTCATCATAGCCAGACCCCAGGTGTACTCACCGCTGAGGGAGATCTTCGGAGCAGCGAACCATTCAACGCCCACGAAGCCGTTCAGTCCAATGGAGAACACGCTGCCATCCTTCATCTCGGTGGGGCGTGAACCTTGGTTGTCGTTGCTCAGTGCGTTGCCGTACTCGTAGGTCGTCTTGGAGCTACCGAGACCGATGTTCAGCTCACCGCCGTAAACACCGACCACACGGGTGCTACCAACACGTTTCTCGAGGCCAGCACCGAGTTGAACGGCCATGTAGTTGCTCTTCATCACGTCCTCCACCTGAGGGATGGGGTTCGGGAAGGTGGGCAGGGGGTTCGGAAGCGGAGCTACGTCCACCAACGAAGTCTCCTTGGAGCTACCGAAGCCGATGCGCACGCGTCCACGATAGGCCGTGTTGGCATCGATCAGCTTCTTACCGCCGATCACCACTTGGGAACCGCTGCTGCTGGTGCTCGAGAAGAAATTGTTCAGACCCACACCACCGTTGTTGGTGTTGCCGTTGAACAGGTTGCCTGCGAAGTTGATCAGCGGCGTCGCTTCGAAGGTCAGGCCCCAGTCACCGCTCTGGCTGAGCCAGTTCTCACCGCGGTTGCTGGTGATCTCCCCCGTTTGAGCGGAGGCGGTCATGGCAGCTACCATGGCTGCCGAGAACAGTACATGCTTCTTCATTTTTGGTTGTTTAGGTGCGTGTTTGGTTCGAGGTTGTTCGAGTTGGCAGGACGAAGATCACTGCGTTCCGCGGTGCAACGTTATGAACTTTTCGCGGTCTTTACACAGCTCTTTGTTCATCTTGGGCGGTCCGCCGCTGTCAGCCAACTACCATGCCATTCCTTATCGGCGCTGCAAATATGGTAGATCTTTCGTGATCCTAGTGCATCAGACCTTGTCTTGCAGCATGGGCACGAAGCGGAATGCGCCAAGGTCCTCCTGGAGCAGGTGACCATCCATGGACCGCTCAATTCGGAGCATTCGTTGCTCATCCCCCTCCCCGACCGGGATGACCAGGCGACCGCCTGGCTTCAGTTGGTCCGTAAGTCCCTGAGGCACAAAGGGTGCGCCACAGGTCACGAGGACCCTGTCGAATGGCGCTTCTCTTGGAAGGCCAATGAAACCATCACCGTGATAGAGGTTCGCCTTGACCAGGAGGCCCGCCAACCGCTGCTTGGTCTGCAGATAAAGGGGACGGTGGCGCTCAATGCTGAAGACCTTGCACCCGAGCCGGGCCAACACGGCCGTCTGATATCCGCTGCCGGTGCCGATCTCCAAGACCTTCATTCCAGGCTGTAGTCCCAACAAGGCGGTCTGGAAAGCCACCGTGTAGGGCTGGCTGATGGTCTGACCACATCCGATGGGGAAGGCGATGTCCTGATAGGCCATTTCCAAAAAGGCGCTGTCATCGATGAACAGATGACGAGGGATCGCACCGATGGCCCCCAACACCTGCTCATCCGTTATCCCCTTGGTCCGCAGCACCTCGACCAGGCGCTTGCGCATGCCTTGATGCCTGTAATCGTCCTTGACCATCGCTCGGGTGGCGAAGGTAACCGGGCGACGGTCCAGCGACCCTACCTTGTTACATTCGCGGCCTTGTTGAAAAGGTCGTGACCGGTCGGAACCCGACCGGAAGGGAATGTCCGAACCGATCCGTATAGCCGTACTTGGAGGTGGCCATTTGGGCCGGATCCACCTTCAGCAGTTGACGCAACTGCCTGATTGGCACGTGGTCGGCTTCCACGACCCGCACCCTGAGAAATGTGCGGCCCTGCAGCAGGAGTTCGGTATCCCGGCCCACCCGTCCGTTGAGTCCTTGCTTGGGGAGGTGGATGTGTTGGACATCGTCACCCCCACGGTGACCCATGCCGCACTGGCGACCCAGGCGTTGCAACGCGGGTTGCACGTGTTCATCGAGAAGCCGGTCACGGAGACGGTGGCAGAGGCGGAGGCACTCCTGGCCTTGGCAGAAAGGGCCGGGAGGCTGGTCCAGGTCGGTCATGTGGAGCGCTTCAATCCCGCTTTCCAGGCCGCACTCCCCTACCTCGCGGATCCCATGTTCATCGAGTCGCATCGCCTGGCCCAGTTCAATCCACGTGGTACGGACGTCAGCGTGGTCCTGGACCTCATGATCCATGATATCGACCTGATCCTGCATGTGGTGAGGAGTCCGGTCGTCTCGATCCACGCCAGCGGGGTTGCGGTCGTGAGCACCACTCCGGACATCACCAACGCACGGATCGCCTTCGCCAATGGATGTGTGGCGAACCTCACGGCAAGCAGGATCAGCATGAAGAACATGCGGAAGTGCCGGTTCTTCCAGCACGATGCGTACATCGCGGTGGACATGCTGGAGAAGAGCGCGGAAGTGGTGCGGATGCGCACCGTTCAAGGAGAACCCGATCCCTTCGCGGTGACCATCGACCTGGGCGAAGGCAAGGGTGTGCGCGAGATCAGTTTCGAGAAGCCCGAGGTCCCAACGGTGAACGCCATCCGCGAAGAGCTCCGGTCCTTCGCTGGGAGCATCCGGGCGGGCAGCCCACCTGCCGTTCCGCTGGTGGACGGCGCTGCGGCCCTCCGGGTGGCCCATGCGGTGCTCGAAGAGATCGCGAAGAACACGCCAGCATAGATACTGATCGCCCCGAACCTGCGTTGCTCCATGCATAGCATGACCCGTACCCTTGGTCCGCTCGCGATCTTGATGTCCGTCACCAGCTGCCGAAAGACGGAAACAGTGCCCAGCTATCTGGTCGTGCCGGGGATCACCGTTCAGGCGACCGATGCCGAAGGCGGCAATACGAGCAAGATCACCGAGGCGTGGGTCACCGTTGACGAGCGGAGCGTGGGTGTATGGGAACTGCCCGCCCGGATCCCGGTGATCGGTAGTGGGACACACACGATCGGCATCACGGCGGGGATCAAGAGGAACGGCAGTTTCGATGATCGGCAGCGGTATCCCTACTACACGAGCTGGCAGGTAACGACCGAACTGGATCCGGAGCGAACCGTCGACCTGGCACCGACCGTTCAATACCAACCGGCCACCTTCTTCACGGAACGGTTCAACGATGCCGGCAGTCAATTGTTGGCGGCATCATCTAGCGACACCACCCTGATCCTATACTCCGCAACGGGGAACCCCGAAGTGCTTCTGGACGGCAGTCAATGTGGTGGTTTCGTGATCGATGCGGCCCGGGATGCCGTGGTGCTGCAGACCGAGCAGGACTTCCCGGGGGTGAGCGGGCCAGCCTATCTGGAGCTCGACTACAGCACCGATGTGGAGCTGATCCTTGGCATCTCCTACATCCTGGATGGCCAGGCGTACAATGAGCCCTGGGTGGTGATCGTGGCGAACGCCGGAGCCGGGTCGGTGGTCTGGAACAAGATATACGTGGACCTATCGAACTTCTTCAACCGGGCGGGGATCAGTGGGCGCGACATCTACATCGCCGCCCAACTGCCCAGTGGTTGGAGCCGTGCTGCCGCCTATTTCGACAACCTGAAGATCATCCGTCCGGCCTCATGATGAACCGGCGAGTCCTGGTGGCCTGGTACGTGCTCGCCGATCTGGTGAGCAGTGGCAGTGCGTGGACGCTGTTCTACCTCTACCGCAAGACGGTGCTCGAACCGATCAAGTTCGGGCACGAGGTGGCGGTCGCCTTCGACACGAACTATTTCAAAGGCCTCGTCCTGGTCCCGCTGTTCTGGTTCGGTCTGTTCACGATGATGGGTGGCTACCGGGAGATCCACCGCCGGTACCGAACGATGGAACTCGGACAAACGCTGCTGATCAGCTTCATCGGGGTCGTGATCATCTTCTTCGTGCTGCTGCTGGATGACGAGGTGGCCAGTTATCATTACTACTATCGGTCGTTCCTGGCCTTGTTCTTCCTGCAGTTCGGCCTCAACTTCCTGCTCCGCTTCCTGCTCACCAGCAGGACCGTCAAACAGGTTCATGACCGGCGGATCGGCTTCAACACGGTGCTGGTGGGTGGCAACGAACGGGCCTTGGCCATCCATGCGGAGATCGAGGGCATGCGCAAGTCGCCCGGGAACCGGTTCGTGGGCTTCGTGAACGTGAACGGCGGCGATCAGCTCCTGACCTCCGTGGGCCTGCCACGGCTGGGGAAGTGGAACGAGCTGCGCCAGGTGATCGGCCAGCACGCCGTGGAGGAGGCCATCATCGCAGTGGACTCCGGTGAGCACGAGCACATCAGCCGGATCATGAACGAACTGGAGGGTACCGGTGTGCGCATCAAGATCATCCCGGACATGTACGACATCCTATCCGGTTCGGTGAAGATGACGAGCATCTTCGGCGCCCCCTTGATCGAGGTGAACCCCTCGATCATGCCCGCGTGGCAGTTCAGCTTGAAGCGCGCGATCGACATCTGCGCCAGTGCGCTGGCCTTGATCGTGCTGACGCCGGTCTTCATCGTGCTGGCCATCGGGGTGAAGTTGAGCTCACCCGGGCCCATCTTCTTCTGGCAGGAGCGGATCGGGAAACACGGTCGGCCGTTCCGGATCGTGAAGTTCCGGAGCATGTACGCCGATGCGGAGCGGCACGGTCCACAGCTGAGCAGCACCTCCGACCCCCGGATCACATCGTTCGGACGCTGGATGCGCAAGACCCGGATGGACGAACTGCCCCAGTTCTGGAACGTGTTGAAGGGTGAGATGAGCCTCGTCGGACCTCGACCCGAGCGGCAGCACTTCATCGATGCCATCATGGAGATGGCACCGCACTACAGGCACCTGCACAAGGTGCGCCCGGGCATCACGAGCTGGGGACAGGTGAAGTTCGGCTATGCGGAGAACGTGGAGCAGATGGTGCGCCGGCTGAAGTTCGATGTGTTGTACATCGAGAACATGAGCATCGCCATGGACCTGAAGATCCTGGCCTACACGGTGCTCATCATCCTGAAGGGCGACGGCAAATAGTGGCGTATCATGATACGCCCCTACCTTGCCGCCGCAATCCTTCATCCATGAACATTTCCGTCATCGGTGCCGGCCAGATGGGCAACGGCATCGCCCATGTCTTCGCACAGAGCGGCCATCCCGTCACCCTCATTGACATCGCGCAGGCCAGCCTGGACAAGGGCCTCGCAACGATCGTCAAGAACCTGGACCGTCAGCTGGCCAAAGGCACCATCACGGAGGACCAGAAAGCGGCCACACTGAAGAACATCGCCACCAGCACGGAACTGGCCGCCGGTGTGAAAGCCGCTGAAATCGTGGTCGAGGCCGCCACGGAGAACGTGGACCTGAAGCTCCGGATCTTCAAGGACCTCGACGCACATGCCCCGGCCGGTTGCATCCTGGCCACCAATACGAGCAGCATCAGCATCACCCGCATCGCCGCCGTGACCAAGCGACCACAGCAGGTGATCGGCATGCACTTCATGAACCCGGTGCCGGTGATGAAGCTGGTGGAAGTGATCCGCGGCTACGACACCACCGATGCCGTGACGAAGACGGTGGTGGACCTCAGCACGGCCATCGGCAAGGTGCCCGTGACGGTGAACGACTACGCGGGCTTCATCGCGAACCGCATCCTGATGCCGATGATCAACGAATCCATCGAAGCCCTGTTCCAGGGTGTGGGCGGCGTGGCGGAGATCGATGCGATCATGAAGCTTGGCATGGCGCACCCGATGGGTCCGCTGCAACTGGCCGACTTCATCGGACTGGACACCTGCCTGGCGATCCTGCGGGTGTTGCACGAGGGCTTCGGGAACCCCAAGTACGCCCCTTGCCCACTGCTGGTGCAGATGGTGACCGCTGGCAAGCTGGGGGTGAAGAGCGGCGAGGGCTTCTACGTGTACAGCCCGGGCAGCAAGGAGCTGGTGGTGTCCCCAGCCTTCGGGAAGTGATCCTGCGCGAAGCCAACACGGCTGACGTGCCATTGATCGGTACGCTGGCGCGTCGGATCTGGCCGGTGGTCTATCCGGGCATCATCACCACGGCGCAGATCGCCTACATGCTGGACCTGATGTACCGTGATACCACCTTGATGGACCAGATGGCGAACAAGGGCCATCGTTATCTGATCGCGGAGAACGAAGGTGAGGCCGTTGGATTCGCCGGCTTCGGAACGGGCCAAGGACATGGAAGAGCGCGGTTGCACAAGCTATACGTGCTGCCCGGGTTGAAAGGCACCGGCATCGGTCATGCGCTCCTGATGGGCGTGCTGAAGGCTGCGGCGCAGGCCGGCGACCGGGTGATCGAACTGAACGTGAACAAGTACAACCCGGCGATCACCTTCTACACCCGGCATGGGTTCGTGGTGGAGCGGGACGAGGTGCTTGATATCGGCCAGGGCTACGTGATGGACGATCACGTGATGGCGCGGCCGATCGAGCCTGTTCAGTTGGGCGTGGTCTGATCCGGGGCCACACCGTACCTGCGGTACAGACGTGCCTTGCGACGTTCCAGTTTGGCCTGCGCCTTCGCCGTGCGCGCACTACGATCCGCCACGGGCAGCTCCCCCCGTTCGATGCGTTGGACGATCAGCTCCATGGTCGCATCCGTTCCTTCCGGGTCGTATTGTGACTTGAGGTCCTGGTCGAAGAGGCGCGCCAGGCCCTGCCACATGAAGGCCACGAAGCCTCCACGCAGTTGCTTGACCAGTTCGTAGGAGGTCTGTCCGGTCTCGCGGTCGATGAGCTTCACCAGCACCTTGCCCTGGCTGACGGTGAGATCCTTCACCTCCGCCTCGAACTCCGCCCGCAATTCCGCTTCGGCCACCTTGACGTAGAGGTCCTGGTCGTGCTTCGCTTCAATGGTCTTCAGTTCACCCTCGTATTCGGAAAGCAGCTGGGCTGTGATACGGGCGTAGGGATACACCTTGATGACATTGCGCATGAGCTTGTCATAGCGCTCCGCCTCACGCCGGTCCCGCGGCTTCCAACGACCCTGCACCTCGGCCTCGCCGAGATAGATCAAGGGGATCGTGTCCCCTGATTCCACCACGGCATGGACCACATACGCCTGTGCATCCACGCGAGCGGTGGACGCGAACAGCACGGCGGTGAGGCCGCAATATGCGAGGGCCTTCTTGACCATGGCGAGGCCTTACGGTCCGGTGAAGCTACACTACAAAGCACGGGCCGTCCCGCCCTTGTACCGGATCAGCGGCGCTTTAGTTTCCAAGGACTTAACGCAGGTGCCGGCCGCCCTGTTGTGGACCTTGCCTCACCGTTGCCCAGCGCTGCGGCGACCAGGGCGGCGGCGGCCATCTCCTCCGGATCCCGACCATCGAGCACCTCCGGCTTGAAATGGTCCCGCACGAAATGGGTGTCGTAGTGCCCACTTCGGAAGGCCGGATGCCCCATGGTGAAGCGGCAGAAGCTCAGGGTGGTCTCGATCCCGCTGATGGCATAGTCATCGATCGCTCGTTCCATGCGTTCGATGGCCTCTTCCCGCGTGGCACCGTGGGTGATGAGCTTGGCGATCATCGGGTCGTAGTGGATCGGGATGTCCATGCCCTCTTCGAAACCGTCATCCACCCGCACACCCGGACCCTGCGGCGGGCGATAGGTCACCAGCCTTCCGATGTCGGGCAGGAAATTGTTGGCGGGATCCTCGGCGTACACCCGGATCTCGATGGCGTGCCCGTTGATGCGAAGGTCCTCCTGCTTGAAGGGCAGCTTCTCCCCTTCCGCCACGCGGATCTGCAGCTTCACGAGGTCGAGGCCCGTGATCATCTCGGTGACGGGATGCTCCACCTGCAGCCGGGTGTTCATCTCCATGAAGTAGAAGTCGCCCTGTTCATCGAGCAGGAACTCCACGGTGCCGGCGCCGGTGTAATCCACGCTCTTCGCGACGGCAACGGCGGCCTCGCCCATGCGCCTGCGCAGCTCGGGGCTCAGCACCGCGCTGGGGGCCTCCTCCACCACCTTCTGGTGGCGACGCTGCACACTGCACTCCCGTTCGAAGAGGTAGCAGGTGTTGCCATGCGCATCGGCCATGATCTGCACCTCGATGTGGCGCGGGCCCGCCACGTACTTCTCGATGAAGACACTGCCATCGCCGAACGCGTTCTGGGCCTCGCTGATGGCGCGCTCCAAGCCCTCCTTCAGTTCCTCCTCCTTCTCCACGATGCGCATCCCCTTTCCACCACCACCGGCTGCGGCCTTGATGAGGATGGGGAACTTGATGGTGCGCGCCACCTTCATGGCCTCCTCCAGCCCCCTGACGGCGCCTTCCGTTCCTGGGACGAGGGGCACACCGTGCGCTTTCACGGCCTCCTTGGCGGCGAGCTTGTCGCCCATCACCTTCATGGCATGCGGAGATGGACCAACGAAGAGGACCCCGGCCGTCTCCAGCGCCCGGGCGAAGTCGCCGTTCTCGCTGAGGAAACCGTAACCAGGGTGCACGGCATCGACCTTGAGGTCCTTGCACACCTTCACGAGCTTTTCGATCACGAGATAACTTTCCTTGCTGGCTGCCGGACCGATATGTACGGCCTCATCGGCGAAGCGCACGAAAGGGGCGTTCCGGTCAGCGTCGGAATACACGGCGACGGTGTGGATACCCATCTCGCGGGCGGAACGCATGATGCGCAGGGCGATCTCGCCGCGGTTGGCGACAAGGAGCTTCTTGATCTTCTTTCTGGCCATACTTGACTGCTGAGGAGGCGAAGATGCGAAGCATTGGCCTGATCTTTGGCAGGAACAGGCATGCGCACCCTGCAAACGATCACTTTCCTCCTGGCCCTGTTGAACGGCCATGCCCAGGGCAGGAGTCGGACGCTCACGACCGACAGTGGCACGGTGGTGCTTCACTATTTCACCAGCGGAGAACTGAGCACGAAGGAATGGATGGACAGCCAGGACCATTGGGGGCGCAGTTCGGCCTACAAGCGGTCGGGGGAATTGATCTTTCAAGGTCAGACCCGCCGGGTCGCCGGGCATGCCAGCGTGCACTTCAGCTATCATCCGAACGGAGGGGTGAGCAAGGTGGAAACGAGCGACGCGCCGGATGCAGGGATCCAATGGTACCGGAGCACGACGACCTTCGACGAAGAGGGCAACAAGATTGGATACACCGAACAGGGCCATGATGGACGAGGGCTGATACCGCGCGTGACGGTGGATACCGACCAGGCGCCGTCGCCCCCGACCGTTGCTCCGAAGCCCACCCCAGCCGAACAGAACGGTGACCAGGGCCAGCGGCTGTTCGTGAACGAAGTGTACGTGGTGAACGGATCCCGCTGGCCGGTGGAGGTAAGCGTGGAACCGATGGCACCCTCACCGGCGCTCCAAGCAGGCAAGTACCTCATCGCTCCCGGCGCCCAACAGCTCATCGGGTCCTATAGCATCGGAGAGGCTTTCGTATCACCTGTGAAGCGGATGAAGGTGACCGGCCGCGCGACCAACCGGAAAGGTCGTCGACGGGCGATCGGGGTGCTGATGATGGAGGACCGACAGCTGGGACCGGAGCGGAAGGCGTGGTACTACCACGTGATGGGTACCGGAGGTCGCGTGGGCATCGGGTTCTAGAAGCCACGGAGCAAGGATCCGGCCCTGCCAGTTGATCCTAACCCCTACTTTGCAGGCGCCTGGTTGACGAGCACTTCACCTGATGCGCGGAAGCAAAGCGGAAGCATCGACCCGATGCAAGAATTGTAGCGCGGTGCTCCACGGCCGATTCTGCTCGGCGTGTGGACAGAAGGTTTACACGGACAAAGATGATTCCGTGTACGGCATGGCGAAAGAAGCGCTGCACTTCATCACCCACTTCGAGGGGAAGTTCCTGACCACGCTGAAGACCATCTTCGGAAACCCCGGTCAGTTGTCGCTGGACCATGCGAACGGGATCAGGCAGCGCTACTACAAGCCCATATCGCTCTACCTGATGCTTGTGGTCCTGTATCTCGTCTTCCCCATGTTCCAAGGGCTGAACATGCACATGACGACCTACGAGCGGACCTTCCTTGGGGGAACCTTTACAGCAATCATCGAAGGGAAAGCAAGCATACGTGGGGTCAGCGTGGACGAGATCGGGGAGCGCTTCGACGAAAAGTCCCGCACGACCTCCAAGGTCCTCCTGCTGATGCTGATCCCGTTGACCGCACCGATCCTGCGGGTCCTGTTGGGCCGGGGCAGGAAGTGGTATCACGACCTCGTTCTTGCCACGGAGGTGAACGCCTTCTACCTGTTGGTCTTCTACCTGATCGCTCCGTTGGTCGTGGGTCTGGTGATCACCATCACCGGCGTGCAGTTCCAGGATGAGGCCATGGCGATCGCCTTCGTTGGCTTCTTCGCGGCATATGGAGCCGTGTTGCTGCACAGGATCCAGCGCGGGCCCTGGTGGCGGTCGGCTATGAAGGGAACAGCCCTGGCGGTCATGCACACGGCCATGCTCATGTTCGTGTACAAGCCGTTGCTCTTCCTCGCGACGATGGCGCTGCTATAGGATCGGTCGAGGGCGTGGCGTACCTTGCTGCGACCCGATGAGCCACCTACCCCACCTGATCGCTGACCTCGGCCTGATCCTTTCCGTGGCGGCGGTGACGACACTCGTCTTCAAGCGCATCAAGCAGCCGCTGGTGCTGGGCTATATCGTTGCAGGTCTGATGGTGGGGCCGTACGTGGCCTTCCTGCCGACCGTGCTGGATGAGGACAATTTGCGCACGTGGTCGGAGATCGGGGTGATCTTCCTGCTGTTCAGCCTTGGCCTGGAGTTCAGTTTCAAGAAGGTGGCCAAGGTGGGTGGCACGGCGAGCGTCACCGCCATCACGACGGTCTGCTTCATGCTCGTGGCCGGTTTCGGCATCGGGCAGGCCATGGGATGGACGGTCATGGACAGCCTTTTCCTGGGGGGGATCCTGTCCATCTCGTCCACCACCATCATCGTGCGTGCCCTGGATGAACTGGGCCTGAAGACGCGGGGCTTCGCCAACCTCGTGGTCGGTGTGTTGGTGATCGAGGACCTGGTGGCGATCCTGCTGATGGTGGTGCTGAGCACCCTGGCGGTGAGCCGGCAGTTCTCCGGTGCGGAGCTCCTGTTCGCCATGGGCAAATTGGTCGCCTTCCTTGCGATGACCTTCATCATCGGCATCTACCTCATCCCGACCGCCTTGCACCGCACGCGGAAGCTGATGAACGAGGAGACCCTCCTGGTGGTGTCGGTGGCACTATGCCTCACCATGGTCTTTCTGGCGGCGCGAGCTGGCTTCAGCGCGGCCCTCGGTGCCTTCCTCATGGGCAGTTTGCTCGCGGAGACGGTCATGGCCGAGCGCATCGAACACCTGGTGAAGCCGGTGAAGGACCTCTTCGGTGCCATCTTCTTCGTGTCGGTGGGCATGATGATCGAGCCTCGCATGCTCGTTGAGCACTGGCAGCCGGTATTGATCATCTCGTTGGTGGTGATGCTCGGTCAACCGATCAGCAGCGCGGCCGGTGCATTGCTCTCCGGCCAGCCGCTGAAGCGTGCGGTACAGACCGGCATGTCGCTGTCGCAGATCGGCGAATTCTCCTTCATCATAGCGACCCTTGGGGTCTCGTTGGGAGTGACGAGCTCCTTCCTCTACCCCGTGGCGGTGGCGGTATCGGCCATCACCACCTTCGCAACACCGTACATGATCCGTGCTTCCGACGGCATGGCCGATGTGCTGACGCGCGGATTGCCAGCCACCTGGGTCGCCGCCATTGAGCGTTACAGCCAGCAGACCTCGCAGGTGAAGGTGACGAGCGACTGGCGTGTCCTTCTGCGCTCCTACGCCCTGAACGTCGTCCTCTTCTTCGTGCTGAGCGTGGCGGTGATCATGCTTTCATCCCGGCATCTGACGCCCATGCTGGACCGCTTCATGGACGGGCGATACGGGCACGTGAGCGCAGGCCTGATCACACTGGTGCTGATCCTTCCGTTGATCTGGGCGATGTCCATCCGCCGGATCAAGCGCGCGGCGTACCGACACCTGTGGTTGAACAAGAAGCAGTTGCGCGGCCCGTTGGTGGCCATTGAAGTGGCACGGCTTGTCGTGGCGGTCCTGGTCCTTGGTCTGCTGGTCAACCAGTTCTTCAGCACCGGCTGGGCCTTCGGGGCCACCGTGGTGTTCATGGGGCTGGCGATCGTGCTCTTCCGGCGCCGGTTGCACCGGTTCTACCAGCGCGTGGAGCAACGCTTCATGCACAACCTGAACCAGCGCGAGCAGCAGCGGCGACGTCCACACCTGGCGCCATGGGACATGCACCTTGCGGAAGTGGAGGTAAAGCCCGGCACCCTTGTGGTAGGACGCAGTTTGGAAGAGATCAAGCTGCGCGAGAAGCATGGCGTGAACGTGGCCTTGATCGAACGCGACGACCGCAACATTCCCGCACCACACCGCGACGAACGGCTCCTTCCCGGTGATCGCCTGGTGGTGATCGGCACGGACGAACAATTGTCCGACATGAACCGCACGCTCGAGGCGCCGATCCCGGACAACGGGGACTATGACCTGGACAAGGACGACATCGCGCTGGAGAAGTACCGCGTGCTTCCGCGGTCACCGCTCATCGGCACCACGATCCGTGCGTCGCGCTTGCGCGAGGAGGCCATGGCCCTGGTGGCGGGCATCGAGCGCGGTGATCAGCGGATCATGAACCCCGAGAGCTTCACGACCTTCGAGCAGAGCGACCTGGTGTGGCTGGTGGGGAACACCGGACGCATCCATGCGTTCATGGAGCGGTGGAAGGCGGTGAGGGAGTAGTTGCTTCACTTCGTTCGCAACAACAGCAGGCGCTGGGGCAGGAACAAGTGGTTTTTCAGTGCCACGGCTTCGAGTTGAATATTGGGCAGTAGGCAGTCCCCAGTAAGCAGTTCGCCCAATGCTGACTGGTCGACCTCGCTCCGTCTACTTCAGCACCTCCTTCACCCGATCGGCCGCTTCCTGCAGGGCCACGGCGCCGAGCACCTTCAAGCCGCTGTTGTCGATCAGCTCCTTCGCTTCCTTGGCGTTGGTGCCTTGGAGCCGTACGATGATCGGCACCTTGATGTCGCCGATGTTCTTGTAGGCGTCAACGATGCCTTGGGCCACGCGATCGCAACGCACGATGCCGCCGAAGATGTTCACGAGGATCGCCTTCACGCGGTCGTCCTGCAGGATGATGCGGAAGGCCTTCTCCACGCGGGCCGCATCGGCCGTGCCACCCACATCCAGGAAGTTGGCCGGTTCACCGCCGCTGAGCTTGATGATGTCCATGGTGGCCATGGCCAGGCCCGCGCCGTTCACCATGCAGCCCACGTTGCCGTCGAGCTTCACATAGTTGAGGCCCGCCTCCCCTGCTTCCACCTCCGTGGGGTCCTCCTCGGTCTTGTCCCGCATCTCCACGTAGTCCGGGTGGCGGTAGAGGGCATTGCCATCCAGGCGCACCTTGGCATCAACAGCCGCGATCTTGTCGTCGCTGGTCTTCAGCACGGGGTTGATCTCGAACATGGCCGCGTCGCAGCCCTCGTAGGCCTTGTATAGCGCGGCGATGAACTTCACCATCTCCTTCTTCGCAGCACCGGACAGGCCCAGGTTGGTGGCGATCTTGTTGCACTGGAAGGGGCGCAGGCCCACGCGCGGATCGATGATCTCCTTCTGGATCTTGTCCGGATGGTGCTCGGCGACCTCCTCGATGTCCATGCCCCCTTCGGTGCTGTACACGATCACGTTGCGTCCGCTGGCGCGATCCAGCAATACGCTCATGTAGTATTCCTTGGTCTCGCTGGCACCGGGGTAGTACATGTCCTCGGCGATGAGGACCTTGTGCACCTTCTTCCCCTGTGGCGGTGTCTGCGGGGTCTTCAGCATCATGCCGATGATGCCATCGGCCTTCTCGCGCACCTCATCGATGCTCTTGGCCAGCTTCACACCACCTCCCTTGCCACGACCACCGGCATGGATCTGGGCCTTCACCACCCACCATTTGGTGCCGGTCTCCTGGCTCAGGCGCTTGGCCTGGTCCACCGCTTCGTCAGCGTTGTAAGCCACCAGCCCGCGCTGCACGCGGACGCCGTATTGGGTGAGGATGCTCTTGCCTTGGTATTCGTGAAGGTTCATCGTGTTCGAGGTTCGCGTACCAGCACGGTGCCGGTAGCGGCGCGAATGTACATGCCATGATCCTGACCTGACCTCCTTGCAGCGGTGGTTACCTTCGCCGCCCCCGGGTCCCAACCACTTGACGTGGGCCACGTGGACCTGGTCCTTGGAACCATGGTCGACCCCCTACCCGCCTACGAAATGACATTCAAAGGAGTGGTCACGGACCTGCTCGCGCGGACGGGCCTTGAGGGGCCCTATCTCGGCCTTATCGTGATCGTGGTCTCCGTCGGTCTTCTTTTCGTTGTCCTGGGCCTTCTGGCTAAAGCCCTGAATCGGGTGTTGAACAGCGCCGCACGGCGCCTGGCCGGCAACACGAAGACCCGCTTCGATGACCATCTGCTCGACTTGAAGGTCCCGCGTTATGTGGCGCGGGTGATCCCGTTGGTGATCGGATATCAATTGATCCCGGTCGTCTTCGCGGACCTGCCGGGATGGATCCCTGTGATCGAGAAGGTCTTTGTGGTCTTCTTCATCGTCCTCGTAGTCCGGATCATCCGGGCCTTCATGCTGGCCGTGCGCGACACCTTGGTGGATGTGCCGGCTTATGAGGACAAGCCGCTGAACAGCTATGTGCAGGTGGCCTCGTTGGTGCTCTATCTTATTGCAGCGATCCTGCTCTTCTCACTACTCACGGGCCGGTCAGCCCTCACCTTCCTCACGGCGATGGGTGCCGCTTCCGCAGTGCTTCTGCTGGTCTTCAAGGACTCCATACTCGGCTTCGTGGCGAGCATCCAGATCAGCACGAACGACATGGTGAGGCTCGGCGACTGGATCACAATGCCCAAATACGGGGCGGACGGGGATGTGACGGAGATCAACCTGACCACCGTGAAGATCGAGAACTTCGACAAGACCATCACCACGGTGCCGACCTACGCCTTGATCTCCGACTCGTTCCAGAACTGGCGGGGCATGATGGACAGCGGTGGCCGCCGCATCAAGCGGAGCATCCTGCTGAAGGTGAACAGCATCCGTTTCTTGGAGCCGAACGAGATCGAAGCGTTGCGGGAGATCAGGCTGCTTCGCCCCTTCCTCGACGAAAGGACCGCCGAGATCGCTGCTCACAATAAAGAGCGTGGACTGGACGGAACGATAGCCGTTAACGGTCGACGGCTCACCAATGCTGGCGTGTACCGGAAATATGTGGACCTGTACCTCGCACAACATCCCCGCATCAGCCAGAGCATGACCCGCATGGTGAGGCACCAGCCGCCCAATGAGATGGGCCTTCCGCTGGAGATCTACTGCTTCACGAACACGACCGAATGGGTGGCCTACGAAGGCATCATGGCCGATATCTTCGATCACCTGCTGGCCGTGCACCCCTATTTCCATATCGTGCTGTTCGAGCGGCCCGGAGCGGATGACATGCGTAGCATGGTCACCGCAGAAAAGAGCCGTTGAGCGACCAGCGTTCGGCATCTTTGCACCCCATGATCCGTGCCACCGGCCTTCGCAAACGCTTCGGCGACCTCGATGTATTGAAGGGCGTGGACCTGCACGTAGGCAAAGGTGAAGTGGTGAGCATCGTGGGCGCCAGCGGGGCAGGCAAGACCACCTTGTTGCAGATACTCGGGACACTGGAGAAGGCGGATAGCGGCAGCCTGGCGATCAATGGACAGGAGGTGACGAAGTTGGGCAGCAAGGCCCTGAGCGCCTTCCGCAACCGGCACATCGGCTTCGTCTTCCAGTTCCACCATCTGCTGCCGGAATTCACCGCGTTGGAGAACGTGATGATGCCGGGCCTGATCGCCGGGAAGAGCATGAAGGCCTGCACGCCGCACGCCGAGGAACTGCTGGCCCGCCTGAACGTGCTGCCACGGAAGGAGCACAAGCCGAACCAGCTGAGCGGCGGTGAGCAGCAGCGCGTGGCCGTGGCACGTGCGCTCTTCAACAATCCCAGCGTGGTATTGGCTGATGAGCCCAGCGGCAACCTGGATTCGGCCCATGCGAAAGAGTTGCACCAGCTCTTCTTCGAACTGCGGAAGGAACTGGGCCAAACCTTCGTGATCGTGACGCACAACGAGGAATTGGCGGAGATGGCGGACCGTAGGCTGGTGATGAAGGACGGGGTGATCTGAGGTAGTGACCACAGATCCACGGGCAGGTCCAACGTTTATCACGGCCCAATAGTTGCGTTCCGCAGCGACCTTTGCCGGCACCGTCCCCATGCGCATCCCGCTCCTCGCCCTCGCACTATCCGCGTTCCCTCCCAGCTCCTTCTCACAGCTTCCGCCCACGTGTGAACCCGGCAACCTGCCCACATGGATGCAGGCCATCGCGTGGGACAAGAAGCCCGTGCCGTACGCACTACCCAAGCGCGAGCCGTTGCATACCAACGGTTTCATAGGCACATGGGTGATCCAGAAGACGAACGGTGATCGCTTCCGGTTCTGGAGCGACAGGGAGCGCGTGGTGTTCGAGGTGTTCGGACGGAACGGCGATCGGAAGCAGGTCCAGTTCCTCGACCTCACGGCCAACGTGCGCATGAAATCCGCTGCGGAGAAGGGGAAGGTCCACTTCGCGGTGGAGGATCTCCACTTCCCGAACGTGGGCTATTTCCACGAGATCTGGAGTGATTCGGTGCATGCCACGGGACGTAAGGAAAAGATCCTTGACGCCACCTGTCAGGAGTTGCTGGGCACCGATGGCAACAACGACACCACCTACTACTGGCGAACCGACAGGTATCCCTCGCTCTTCGCCGACATGCGTTTGTGGGCACCCTGGCTCTGTCGTGAAGGACAACTGGAATACCTGACGGCACTATGCTCCAAGCCCGCCGGCGGCAGCCTGCGCGCGCAATGGCCCAAGCGTCGCTTCGGACCGGAGGCAGGCAGCATCGCATTCGTGAGCATCACCCCTGGAAAGTCGCCGATGCCCACGGTGGAAGGTGAACGCGGCCTGGTGGTGGAGCAGCGCTTCCACTGGAACAACAACAGCGGCATCGGTCGGCTGCCTGCATGGATGCGTGCCTACGTGAGCGACCTGAAGCCTGATACGCTGCCCGCCCTGTTCACCCCTGATCCGGTGGACCGCGGCATTCCGGACAACGCCTTCATCGGTACGCTTACCGCGGAAACACCGACAATGATCATCGGGATGCAGGACAAGAGGATCGGTCGCGACACCACCCACCAGCTGGCCAAATACAGCTACTGGGCCGATGCACGGCGTGCGGTGCTGATCATGGACGACCCGGATGACGAGGGCTACCTGTTCTATGCCGTTGACCTCGATGCCGACGTGGTGATGGCCACCCACAACGAGATGAGCGGGCACGTGATCCCGAAGCTCTACATCAACACCCTCGAACAGGTGGGCCTGAAAGAATTCGGGCGCGGGCTGGAACTGTACTTCTCGCCGCACGGCACCACGCGGAAGATCAACGGCTACGACTGCGAGATGCACACCACGAGCGAACGCTTCCTTACCTACTTCTGGTTCCCGAAGACCGATTTGCGCAACCCCGTCTTCGACATGAAGAACTGGATGGTGCAGCGCATGGGCCAGAAGATGAAGGACCTGATGTTCTTCGGCGTGGCCGACAAGCCGATGCCGATGGCCGTGCAGGGAACCACGATCACGAGCTACAAGGAGGGCAGAGCGAAACCACCGGTGGTGGACCTGCGCAACTACCGGGTGCGCGACGAACGACTGGAGCAGCGCAGGCAGCGAAATGAACCGCCTCCGATCGAAGTCCGGGAGATCACCGCAGAAGAGCTCATGTCCGGTGAATACACTGTGGAGGCCCCTGTGATGGTGGAAGCCGAACCGATGGAAGAGATGAGGCCTCCGACCATCGGACCGCGCCCTGTGACGCTGCACCCCGCGATCGATTCGGTGATGAAAGCCACCACCAACGGCTTCATCGGCACGGCCACCTTGCAGTTCACCAGCACGCGCGGCGACAAGACCACCTCGTGGACGGTGCGCTATGCGAGCACGGCGGACAAGATGGCGCTGATCGGGCAGGACGACCAGGCAGGGAACACGGAGCACACCAGGGCCTACCTATTGGACCGCAGCGCGCGAACGGAACAGTTGCTGGTGCCTGTGGAAACCGGCTTCCGCACGTACGATCAACCCTTGGTGCCGCACTCCGCACTGACCTTCCAACCAGCAGCCACGGACAGCATCATCACCGGTTCGCGCAAGCTGGTCGGTCGCACCGCGCAGCACCGGTTGTTGGAGGAAGCCGATCGCCGCCGCGAGTCGTGGGTGGACACCAAGACCTCTTCCCTCTTCCACGATGTGCTGGGCGCGCGGCGCAGTTGGAGCGGCATCGAGATCCTGCTGCGTGGCCCCATGATCGCGAGCACCCGGCCCGGCATGCCGCTGGAAGTGACCTACAGGTACAAGAACGAGGAGACCCTGACCATGAAGGTGCTGGAGCTGAAGCCCGGCCCGGTGGATCCGAAGGAGTTCGAGATCACCAGGGAGAGTTGGAAGAGATGAGGGAGGTGACGGAGGTGAGGGAGGTGAGGGAGGCGAAAGAGATATACAGATGGGGATGAAGGTCCATGCGTTCCTATTGATGATCGTGGTGGCCGGCGTTGCGTTCCCTGCGCAAGCGCAAGGGCCTGCTGTTCCCGCCTGGATGCAGCCCTCCTTCGCCGCGGAGGCGACCTCCACCCTGCCCGCCGTGGTGCGCGGCCCGGCGAAGCACAACACCTTCATCGGCTCCTACACCGCACGCCTGACGATCCGCACGCCCGATGGCATCACGCAGCACTTGTTCCTGAGCGCCTGGCAGGACAGTACGCGCGGCCTCATGCGATTGGAGCTGGTGCGCGGCATCCCGCATACCACCTGGTTCGCCGATATCGACGCCAACATCGCCGTAGTGGCGAATGCGATCGGCCGCAAGGCGGTCGTGAGCGACCTGAAGGAGGTCCTGTTGGTGGACCGGTTGCGCGAACCGGGGGCCATCCGCGAGTTCCAGGCGGTCACGCTGACGCCGACTGGTGAGCATGGAACGATCGCCGGAGCGGACTGCATGCGACATGAGCTGGTCGAGGGCGGAGCGACCTTCGAGCTGTGGAAGGCGGACATCACCCCATCTCCATTCGCCGATGGACCCGCCTGGATCCCGCTGAACGAAGGCCCGTTGAAATCGTTCCGGCTGCTCTTCAAGTTCGGCGATCACGTGATCTTCAAGTTCGTGATGGAACCCCTGCTGGAACTGGAGATCCTCAGCTTCGAAAAGGGGCCATCCACAGCGCCATTGCCCGACCTATCGACCTACATGGTCACCACAGAACCGTAAGTTAGTCCCACAGAACACTCGTCATGCGCAACCACTTCCTCCCCCTCACCGCCGCGATCCTGTTGATCACCACATCCACCGCCGCCCAGGTGGACATGAACGCGACCCTGCAGCAGAGCGGATCGAACATGCGCATGGAGCCGGACACCGACCCCTTCGTGCCGAACGCCTTCGTGGGCAGCTTCACGATGGACATGCACTTCTTCGAGAATGGCAAGGAGAGCAAGCACAGCCCGATGAGCAGCACCATCCACAGCAGTGAGAGCATGCTCGCCTTCGACAGCAAGGCGCCCGACATGAAGGAGAGCATGCGCATGATCATCGACCAGAAGGAGAAGTGGCAGTACATGCTGATGGACGATGGCAAGGGGAACAAGATGGCCATGAAGACAAAGAAGATGAAGGTGACCGGTGTGGAGGAGTCGAACAAGAACGCAGCGGACATCCAGGTGACGGACGAGACGAAGACGATCGACGGGCACCTGTGCAAGAAGATGATCGCCAAGGATGAGGATGGCACGTGGACGGGATGGATGGCGCAGGACATCGAGATGCCCTTCCACAGCGTGGTGCGCGACATGCGTGGCAAAGGCGCCGACATGCATGACGACGCCCTGACCGGTGTGCATGGCTTCCCGCTGGAATATGAGTGGGTGAGCAACGACGGCAAGGAACGCGTGACCTGCACCATCCGCGACCTGAAGCTCGGCACCGTGGACGAGGGAGCCTTCTCCCTGAAGGGCTACCAGCTGATGGAGATGCCCATGATGCCGTCCGGAATGGGGCGCTGATCGATGCCATCCAAGCTGGACTCCCTGGAACAGATGGAGGTGACGACGCGCGCTCAATGGCGAGCGTGGTTGAAGATGCACCACACGCGGACAACGGGCGTCTGGTTGGTCTATTGGAAGAAGGAACACGCTGGCAGGCACGTCGGGTACGCTGCACTTGTTGAAGAGGCGCTGTGTTTCGGCTGGATCGACAGCACCGCCCGCGCCTTGGACGCCGACCGCTCGATGCTGCACCTCTGTCCACGCAAGCCCAAGAGCGTGTGGAGCAAGGTGAACAAGGAACGCGTGGAGCGACTGATCAGGAGCAGGCGCATGGCACGAGCCGGGCTCAGGGCCATTGAGACCGCGAAGGCCAATGGGTCATGGAACGCCCTGGATGCCGTGGAAGCCTTGCACATACCGGAGGACCTGGAGCGCGCCTTCAAGCGGAACAGGACCGCGCGCAAGCACTTCGATGCCTTCCCGCCCAGCGCGCGCAAGTTCATCCTGCATCACATCACGAGTGCGAAGACGAAGTCGACGCGTGACGCCCGCATCGCCAAGGTCGTGGCCAAGGCTGCCAAGGGCGAACGACTCAACGCCTGAACCCCACATCGATGAACCACCCCGCCATCCTCGTCTGCGCCATCAGCATCTTCCTGCTCGGTGCTCCCTGGTATTCCAAGGCCCTGTTCTTGCGTCCCTGGGCGCGCGCCAATGGCCTCGACCCGGATGCACCGCGCGATCCGAAGACGACGAAACATCCGGCGCAGGTCTTCGGCATCGCCTTCCTCATGGCCTGGGTGGCGGCCTATGCGTTCGCGATCCTTGTGGGGCCTGATGTGCGCGACTTCGGTCATTGGCTGCACCACGGCTTCCTGTGCGGACTGGGCATCGCCTTCACCAGCTTCGGCATCAACTACCAGTTCGCGAACAAGCCCACCGTGCTCCTGCTGATCGATGGCGGCTATCACATCGTGCAGTTCACCCTGTACGGCCTGATCATGGGGCTGTGGGCGTGAACCGTAAGCGGCTCGCCCAGCTCCTCGAAGACGCCTACGCACACCACGCGCATCCCGGCTTCATCGAAGCGGACCCCTTGCGCATCCCCCACACCTTCCCGGACCGCCGCGACGCGGAGCTCATCGGCTTCCTCACGGCCACCATCGCCTGGGGGCAGCGCAAGACCATCATCGCCAATGCGGAACGGCTCGTGGCGCTGTTCGATGAGCGCCCCCATCAGTTCGTGATGCACGCGAGCGCGGACGAGATCACCACCGTGGAGCGGTTCGTCCACCGCACCTTCAACGGCACGGACCTGCAGCACTTCATCCGGGCCTTGCGGCATCTGTACACGACCTATGGTGGCCTGGAGGAGGCATTCCTCAACGGCGGCGAGCTCGGCAGCATGGCCCAGGGGATCGCACGTTTCAAGCAGCGCTTCTTCGAGATCCCGCACGAAGCCCGCACACGCAAGCACGTGGCCGACCCCGGCAAGGGCAGCAATGCCAAGCGCATCAACATGTACCTGCGGTGGATGGTGCGACCGAACGACCGCGGTGTGGACCTGGGGCTGTGGAAGCGGATCACACCCGCGGACCTGATGGTGCCGCTGGACGTCCACACCGGTCGCGTGGCCCGCGAACTTGGTCTGCTCACGCGCAAGCAGGACGACTGGAAGGCGGTGGAGGAGCTGACGGCGGCGCTTCGGCGCTTCGATCCGGTGGATCCCGTGCGCTTCGATATCGCCTTGTTCGGGATGGGGGTCGAGGGTGGGTTGAAGTGAGTGGTCAGGTACAGGCGCAGTTGCTACTTCGTTCGCAATGACAGCAGGGGCAGTTGGCAGTAGGCAGTGGGCAGTAGGCAGTTGGCAGTTGGCAGTTGGCAGCAGGCAGTAGGCAGCTGGCAGTAGGCAGTTGGCAGTAGGCAGTTGGCAGTGAGCAGTTGGCAGTGGGCAGTTGGCAGTTGGCAGTTGGCAGGGGCAAGTGGTTGATCAGCGCCTCGTCTTCGGGGTGAGGACCTACGTCAGGAGCAGGAGCAAGTACTTGTTCATCGTTCCGTCACTGACCAACGGTCATCGCTGGTGGTGAGGAACGAACTGCGAAGCGATCGGCCTGGCCTTGACGCCACTCCCTCCCACCAAGCCGTCCACCACGATCCCTCCGGCTACATTTGGCGCCCGCACCGCTGATGATCTTCAACGAACCGGTCTTCGTCGTCTTCCTGATCATCGTGTTCGGGATCTACTGGCTGCCGCTGAGCCGCACCGGTGCGCACAAGCACGGGGTCCTGCTGCTGGCCAGCTACGTCTTCTACGGCTGGTGGGATTGGCGCTACCTCGGCCTCATCATCTTCTGCTCGCTCGTCTCCTACTACTGCGGCCTCGCCATCCATCGCAGCACCGACGAACGACGCCGCA
Organism: Bacteroidota bacterium; assembly: GCA_029573495.1. Taxonomy (GTDB): domain Bacteria; phylum Bacteroidota; class Bacteroidia; order Flavobacteriales_F; family PHOS-HE28; genus PHOS-HE28. The sequence continues at coordinate 37,981 of JAKQEI010000027.1, forward strand.
AGGCCTACCTCTTCCTCTCCATCGTGGTGCCGCTCGCGGTGCTCATGGTCTTCAAGTACTACGACTTCTTCATGTACAGCCTCATGGACCTGGGCGCCGCGATGGGCGTGAAGCTGCACCTGCACACCTTGAAGGTCTTGCTCCCGGTGGGTATCAGCTTCTACACCTTCCAGGCGCTCAGCTACACCACCGACGTCTACCGGCGCGAGCTGGCACCGAGCAACGATCTGGTCACCTTCCTCGCCTTCCTCGCCTTCTTCCCCCAGCTGGTGGCCGGCCCCATCGAGCGCGCGCCCCAGTTCCTGCCGCAGATCGTGGCGAAACGCCCCTTCTCCTACGCCAATGCGGTGGAGGGCTGTCGCCTCATGCTCACCGGCGCCTTCAAGAAGATGGTGGTGGCCGACCGCCTCGCCCCCCTGGTGGAGACCATCTTCAGCGAGCAGGAGACCTTCGCCGGACCGTTCAATGTGCTCGGAGTCGTCCTGTTCGCCATCCAGATCTATTGCGACTTCAGCGGCTACTCCGACATCGCACGCGGCGTGGGCAAGCTCTTCAACCTGGACCTGATGGTGAACTTCGACCGGCCCTACGCAGCACGGTCCCTGCGTGAATTCTGGTCGCGCTGGCACATCTCCTTGAGCACCTGGTTCCGGGACTACGTGTACATCCCGCTCGGTGGCAACCGACTTGGCATGGGTCGGCACGTGCGCAACCTGCTCATCACCTTCCTACTCTCGGGTCTCTGGCATGGCGCCAACTGGACCTTTGTGTGCTGGGGCGCGCTGCACGGCGGCTTCCTCATCGTGGAACGTTTGGCGCGCGGTGGCCTGGAACGCCTGCCGGGCGCGGCCCGTTGGGGCATCACCATGGTGGTGGTGCTCGTGGGCTGGGTCTTCTTCCGGGCGGAGGACATCGGTGCCGCCTTCGACTACCTCGGCCGCATGGCCAGCATGGGACCCGACCTGGAGTACCAGCTGAACCGTCTCACACGCCCCAACGACATCACCCGTGCCTCCCTCCTCTTCAGCATCGTCATCGGCTTCGGGGTCCTGCTGGCGGAACGCATCACCGCGCGCCCCCACTTCCGCGGCTGGCTGGAGGCGCGTCCGCTGACCCGGCGCCTTTCCTACGGCATGCTCGTGGCGCTCGTCCTCTTCTTCGGTGTCTTCGCGGACCGCAGCGCCTTCATCTACTTCCAGTTCTAGGCCATGCAGCGCTTCCTCCGCAACATCGCCCTGGCCCTGCTGCTGCTCCTGGCGGCAGCCGTGGCGCTGGATGCACTGATGACGGGCGTGTTCCGCCGGGGCCGCGGCACCAAGGCCCAGTGGATCCACAACATGAAGGACCAGCATTACGACCTGGCCATCATCGGCAGCTCACGGGCCTGGTGGAACATCGACATGAACGCCATCGACAGCGCCTGCGACCTGCGCACCGTGAACCTGGCGAACAATCACTACAGCGGCCGCGAGATCAACCTGAGCCTCGCGATGTTCCTGGCCAATGGCAACACCGTGGACCGCATCCTGCTGCAGGTGGACCACTACCTGCTCACGGCCGAGACCGATGGCTTCACCAGCACCATCTACGAGTTCCTGCCCTACCTGCACGATAGCGTGGTGGAAGCCCGGTTGGCGGGGCGTTCCCTGGAGTGGGAAGCATTGCGCCACATCCCCCTCTGGCGCTACGTGAAGTGCAACTTCATGTGGGGTCCGGAGCAGTTCCTGGCCACCGCCACGGGTCGCCGCAAGCCGCTCTTCGACAGTACGGGCACCTACTTCAGCAACCCGCACTTCCACGGGCTGGAGTACCTGACGATGGCACGCACGGACCATCGACTGGATGAGGACCTGAAGGAAGTGATCCGCCTCTGTCGCGAGCGGAAGATCACCCTGGAGTGTTTCACCACACCCTACCTGAACCTGCGCGGCGATCCGGAGATCCTGGCCGCACCCGCGCGCATCGTGGACAGTACCGGACTGGTCCTGCACGACTTCAGCGACCGCATCGCGGGGCGCGAGCACTACAATGACACGCAACACCTGAACGTGGCCGGTGGAAAGCTCTTCACGCGGATGTTGGTGGAGGAGGTGGTGTGTCCGCGAGAAGTGTGAGGGCTGGGGTCGGCGGTTGTTCGGCGCAACGGCTTTGGGTGGGACGAGCTGGCAGTAGGCAGTGTAAAGTTGGCAGTTGGTCCGGGCCAGCGGTCGTTCAGCGCCGCGTCGTTGACCAACGGTCATTGTGTGCGGCGAGGCACGAGCCGCGAAGCGACCGTTACCATGGTGACTTGTGCCTAGAATACTTCTCCCGCCCTCTCTTATCCGCGTTCATCCGCCTCATCCGTGTCATCAGCGTTCCATCCTCAGCACTTCTAACTTCGCCCCCCGATGTCCTTCCTGCACCCGGCCTTCCTGTGGGCGCTCAGTGCCCTGGCGATCCCGGTGCTCATCCACCTCTTCCAGCTCCGGCGCTTCAAGCGGATCGACTTCCCCAACGTGCGCTACCTGGCCGAGGTGACGCAGCAGACCCGCGCCCGCAAGAAGATCCAGCACTGGCTGGTGCTCCTGGCCCGCTGCCTCGCCCTCGCCTGCCTCGTCCTCGCCTTCGCACAGCCCTACCTCCCCGGCCCCAGCGGCGCGGCACAGGTGGGCGACCGCGCCGTGGCCATCTACGTGGACGACAGCTACAGCATGGACGGCCAGAACGCCGGTGGCCGCCTGCTGGACCAGGCCCGCAAGCAGGCGCAGGATGCCGTGATGGCCTTCAGCGCCGCCGACCGCTTCCAGGTGCTCACGGGCGCCTTCGCGGGCCGCGAACAAGTGCTACTGGGCCGTGATGAAGCCCTGCAGACCATCGCCAGCGTGGATGTGGCGCCCTATGCCCGCCCGCTGAGCAAGGTGCTGCTGCGCCAGCGCGAAGCCCTCGCCGCCAGCGACGCACCCGTGAAACGCCGCATCCTCTTCACCGACCTGCAGCAGCGCATCACCGATGTGGAGAACTGGACCAACGACACGGTGGTGCCCACGGTGATCGTGCCCCTCTCCCCCGCCACCCCGGACAACCTGAGCATCGACAGCGCCTGGTTCGCCACACCGGTACGTCGTGCCGGTCAGGATGAAGTGCTGCACGTGCGCATCCGCAACCACGGCGAACAGGAACTGGTGAACGTGCCCCTGCGATTGGACGTGGACGGCAGGCAGCGCGCCGTGGCCAGCTTCAGCGTGGCCGGTGGCGGCGAGGTGGACACCACCCTCCGCTTCCTGGGCGACGGTCCCGGCGACCATTGGGGTGTGGTGAGCATCAGCGACCAGCCGGTGGTCTTCGATGACAAGCTCTACCTGGCCTACGGCGTCACCGACCGGCTGCGCGTGCTGCTGGTGACCGGAAACGACCCCACCGGCGACCGCGCCGTGTCCAACGTCTTCGGCCTGGACAGCACCCACCTCTTCACCACCCAGAACTACCGCGCACTGGACCTCGCCGCGCTGGAGCGCCAGGACCTCGTGGTGCTGAACGCCCTGCCCGATGTGCCCGGCGGCCTCACCAACGCCCTGGCCAACTTCGTGGAAGCGGGGGGCAGCGTGGCCGTCTTCCCCCCGAGCAATGGCGATCCCGCACGCTACAATGAGCTCTTCGGCCGCCTCGGCGCCGCAGCCCCCGCGCGTGTGGACACCAACACCGTGAAGGTGGACCGCATCGACCTGCAGGAACCCTTCTACCGCGCCATCTTCCAGACCATGCCGCGCAACGTGGAACTGCCCGTGGTGCGCGAGCGCTGGAACCTGCGACCTGCACCCGGCAGCGATGTGCTCCTGCGCCTGCAGGAGGGCAGCGCCTGGCTCAGCCGCACCAGCCGGGGTCGGGGCAGCGCCTACCTCTGCGCCAGCCCGCTTGCCGAAAGCGCCAGCAACCTCACGCGCCACAGCCTCTTCGCCACCAGCCTCTTGCGCATGGCCGAGCTCAGCCGCCCCATGGGCACCCTCTACCACACCATCGGCGACGAGGCCCGCATCGCGCTGGACGGCGTGGAAGTGCCCGCCGACCTGCCACCGCACCTGCTCGGCCCCAACGGGCTGGATCTGGTGCCCGAAGTGCGCAACACCCCCGGCCGCACCGAACTGCTCCTCCACGACCAGGCGCTGCCGGACGGCCCCTACTTCGTCACCATCGGCGGGGATACCGTGCGTTCCGTGGCGCTGAACCTGGCACGGCGGGAGAGCGACCTGCGCACCTACACCGCGGATGAATTGCGCGAGCAGCTCACCGCGCTCGGCCTCACCAGCTATCAGGTGCTGGATGAGGCGGGCGGCGACCTTTCGTTACGTTTGAACGAGCTGGACCAGGGACAGAAGCTGTGGAAATGGTTCATCCTGCTGGCCCTGCTCTTCCTCCTGGCCGAAGTCTTCCTGATCCGCAACACCCGATGAACGAGCTGATCCTGCGCCAAGTCACGGTGGTCGATCCCGGTGGTCCGCACCACGACAGTACGGTGGACATCCTGGTGAAGGACGGCGTGATCGCGAAGGTGGGTGAGCGCGTGAGTGCGAAGGGTGCGCGGGAGGTAACGGGATCGCTTCGCGCCTCGTCCACCGGCGCGCGCGATGACCGGATGACCGGTGACGAATTGAAGATCCATGTGAGCCCGGGGTGGGTGGACCTGCGCGCGCACTTCCGCGACCCCGGTGAGGAGTGGAAGTGCGGCATCACCAACGGCCTCGACGCCGCCGCCGCCGGAGGCTTCACCGCCGTGGCCGTGCTGCCGAGCACCAAGCCCACCACCGACGACCGCGCGGGCATCGGCTACCTGCTCCAACGCGCCCAGGGCCATCCGGTGCAGTTGCTGCCCATCGGCGCCCTCACCCAGGGCCTCCAGGGCGAACAGCTCGCCGAACTCTACGACCAGCAACAGGCCGGTGCCGTGGCCTTCGGGGACGACCAGCGCGCCGTGCGCAACAGCCGGCTGATGCTGCTGGCGCTGCAATACAGCGCGGGCGTGGGCCAGGCGCCCGTGATGGTCTACCCCAACGACCCGGACCTAGGCCGTGGCGGGCAGATGCACGAAGGCCCCATGAGCACACGCCTCGGCCTCAAGGGCATCCCGCCCGTGGCCGAAGTGCTGGCGCTGCAGCGCGACCTGGCCCTGCAGGAGTACGCGGGCGGGCACCTGCACGTGGCCACCGTGAGCACCGCCGAGGGCGTGGCCCTCATCCGCGCGGCCAAGGCCCGCAAGCAACGCATCACCGCGAGCGTGGCCGCGCACAACCTGTTGCTTGATGATGGCTGCCTGCGCGGCTTCGAGACCTGCTACAAGGTGCTGCCGCCGCTGCGCGACCTGGAGCACATCGAAGCGCTGCGCGAGGGCGTGAAGGATGGCACCATCGACGCCATCGTGAGCGACCACCGGCCGGAGGACCGCGAGCACAAGGTGCTGGAATACGGCCCCGCCGCCTTTGGCATCATCGGGCTGGAGACGGCCTTCGCGGTGGCCAACACCGCACTGAAGGGCCACATGACCTTACGCCGCTTGATCGAGCGCCTCACCCACGGCCCGCGCGCCGTGCTGGGCCTGCCGAAGGTGCACATCGCCGAAGGCGAACGGGCGGAGATCACCCTCTTCGATCCCGAGGTGAACTGGACCTGCACGGAGGACGACCTCGTGAGCAAGAGCCACAACACCCCATTCCTGGGGCAGCGGCTTACGGGACGGGCGTTGGGGGTGGTGCGTGGAAAGGTGGTAAGGATGGTGCGGGTGACGGAGGGGGTGGCCTGAGGAACCGGCTACTTTCTACTCATTCATATCACCGGGTGGCCCGAACGCAAGGTTCCGGCATATATCTTGACAGGCGGATATGTGTCATTGATAATAACCGATCACCACCCCGATGTCACTACTACTGCTCATCGCCCTCGTTGGATTTGGGATCTACTTCTACAGAAAGCGGCAGCGAGGTGGATCCAGTGCACCTACGATCAACACGCCTCCAGTGGTGGACAAGCTGGTTGGCCGGTTCACGAACCCGGTGAAGGGAATGGAACTGACCGAGGATGAATGGTCACAGGCGGGGATCCGCATCGAGTTCAAGACAGGAAAGTGCACACATGAAGGTCACACCTTCTATGCCAAGGATGTCCGATCGATCACGTGGAGAGAGCTGAGCGGTCTTCAGCATCAGGTGCGTATTCAAGTGGAAGACTTTCAGAAACCCGTGATCCTCATCTATCTGGTCGGAGTCCATGTGCGTGAGGCATTCGTGGAGCGACTATGTATGGCAATACGCAAAGCAGGTGGGCCGGATTTTCGTTGAACCATCAAATCTCTTTTGGGGGATGAAACGGTCGATCAAGAACGACCACTTGAGCCGCAGCCACAACACGCCCTTCCTTGGCCAGAGGCTTACCGGTCGCGCCTTGGGCGTGGTGTGCGGGGAGGTGGTGCGGATGGTGGGAGCGGTTTCGGCGATTGAGGTGTGAGTTTAGTTCGCGCAGGGTCCCGAAGCGGAGACCCTGCACCGGTTTAGAATCTCAAGGGGCAAGGAGATATGCTGGACCAGATCGGGATCGGGCAACAAGGCCCGCCAGGTCATATATGAGGTACCGTACATGGAAATGCCAATTTATTCTTTTTAGCAGGTCTTCCAGCATAGACTTAACGAAGGTTGTATTAGTAGACGAGGTGGCAACCATGGTACTCTCAGGATCCTTCTTGTTGTATTCGGTCGATCGGTTCGCAAACACGGCAGCAACTATCCCATCCCTAGATCTTGACAGGGTCTCCTCCGAAACCTGCGCATTGGTCTTCCATATTCGGAGACCTTGCGCCCCGTAACCGTCAGCTCCACTGTAAGCTTCCCCTGTTTTCGGTCCGATCATAACTGGAGGTTCCAAGGGGCGTGTTAGGGTTGTGTTTGCGCCGGTGATCGGTAGCCGAGCGCTTTATGAGGTCTGTGGTTGTTGTAGTCGTCCATCCATTCTTCGGCCTTGTTCC
>JAKQEI010000301.1 GCA_029573495.1 Bacteroidota bacterium
TCGAGAAGGAAAGCGCATGGCAAGCGAACTCATCAAGCACGTCTCCGACGCCAGTTTCGAAGGCGATGTCCTGAAATCGTCCACCCCGGTTCTGGTGGACTACTGGGCCGAATGGTGCGGCCCCTGCAAGATGATCGCCCCCATTCTTGATGAAGTGGCCGGCAGCTACCAGGGAAAGCTCACCATTGCCAAGATGAATGTCGATGAAAACCGCGAAGTGCCTGCACGCTTTGGCATCCGTGGCATCCCGACGCTCATGCTGTTCAAGGACGGCCAGCTTGCCGCCACCAAGGTCGGCGCCATGAGCAAGGCCCAGCTCACCGCCTTCATCGACCAGCAACTGGCCTGATCTCCCGGATCCCTTGCGCGCATTGAGTGCGTGCGTGCAAGGGACTCCTCACCCCGCTTTCACCTGCTTTCGGCAGCCATCCAGGATGCGGGCACTTTTCCTGTCATAATCGCCGCAGTTCACCAGCACGCAGGCACACGCTGCTGGTTCGAGACCCAAAGGCATGCCAGCCTGCCCACCGCAGGCGCACCGGCAAGTCCCACCCCCCCAGAGACTTTCTTCACTCCTTCCCCGGAGTCCATTCATGCATCTCAACGAACTCAAGGCACTGCATGTGTCTGAAGTCCTCAAGCAGGCCGAGGAACTCGACATCGAAAACACCGGTCGCATGCGCAAGCAGGAGCTGATGTTTGCGATCATCAAGAAGCGCGCCAAGGCGGGCGAGCAGGTGTTTGCCGACGGTGTGCTGGAGATCCTGCCGGACGGCTTCGGCTTCCTGCGCAGCCCCGACACGAGCTACACGGCCAGCACGGACGACATCTACATCAGTCCCAGCCAGGTGCGTCGCTTCAATCTGCACACCGGCGACATGATCGAGGGCGAGGTGCGCACACCCAAGGACGGCGAGCGCTACTTTGCCCTGACCAAACTCGACAAGGTCAACGGTGGCCCGCCCGAGCAGAACAAGCACAAGGTGATGTTCGAAAACCTCACGCCGCTGTTCCCCAAGGAACACATGCGGCTGGAGCGCGACATCAAGAGCGAAGAGAACATCACCGGCCGCATCATCGACATCATTGCCCCCATCGGGCGCGGCCAGCGTGCGCTGATCGTCGCTCCGCCCAAGAGCGGCAAGACGGTGATGATGCAACACATCGCCCACGCGATCACGGCCAACAACCCCGACGTGCACCTGATGGTGCTGCTGGTGGACGAGCGCCCCGAGGAAGTGACCGAGATGCAACGCTCGGTCAAGGGCGAAATCATTGCATCGACCTTCGACGAGCCCGCCGCACGCCACGTACACGTGGCAGAGATGGTGATCGAGCGCGCCAAGCGCCTGGTCGAGCTGAAGAAGGACGTGGTGATCCTGCTGGACTC
>JAKQEI010000302.1 GCA_029573495.1 Bacteroidota bacterium
GAGTGCGAGCTGGCTGCCTGCCTACGACCTGCGCGCGAAGAGCACGGGACAGCCCATCGAACTCCTGATGAAAGCCCAGGTGACCAACAGCACGGGCGAGGATTGGAGCAAGGTGGACCTGAGCCTGAGCAGCGGCAACCCCACGCTCGGTGGAGTGATGCCCGTGTTGAACCCATGGACGCTGTACACCTATCGCCCGCAACAGATCCAGCGTTCTTCGAGCAATGACAGGCTGCGCCGACAGAAGGTGGAGTTCGGGTCCATGGCGCCTGCCGCAGCGGACATGGCACAAGGTGAGTCGATCAAACTGGAGGAAGTGGAGGCGAGCTATCAATGGGCCGGATCGATCACCAGCCGCACCACCACCACGGAGTACGTGATCGATGTGCCCTTCACCATCCCTGCGGATGGTCTCGCGCACACCGTGGGCGTGCAGAGCAAGACCATCGCCGCCACCTACAAGCACTACGCCACCCCGAAGCTGGACAAGGACGCCTTCCTCTACGCGCGCACCACGGGCTGGGAGGACCTGAACCTGCTGCCCGGCGAGGCGAACGTGTTCTTCGAAGGCACCTTCGTGGGCCAGAGCTACCTGCAACTCGATGCACCGACCGACACGCTGAACATCTCACTCGGTCGCGACAAGGGCGTGGTGGTGGAACGTGTGAAGCGCAAGCGCGAGAACGACAAGGCCATCGTGGGCGGCAGCCGCACCATCACCGCCGGATGGGACCTCACCGTGCGCAACACCAAAGGCACGAGCGTGGACCTCGAGATCCGTGATCAATACCCGCTCAGTCCGCAGAGCGAGATCGAGGTGAAGCTCACGGACAAGGGTGGCGCCACCGTGGATGAGAACAAGGGCATGCTCACCTGGAACCTCAACGTGGCACCGAAGGAGACGAAGAAGCTCGGCTTCACCTACACCGTGAAGCACCCGAAGGACATGCCGGTGGTGGTGGAGTAACTTCCACCCATGCTTCGCACCCTCGCGCCTCTTGTCCTGTGCTCAAGCATGTCCTTGTGCGCACAGGTGGATACGGTCCTGCTCACGGAACTCGGGCGGTACCAGCATGCCTATTCCATCGGCACCATCTCCAACAGTTCCTATTCGTGCCGGATGGACCGCCTGGGCAGGGACTACCTGTACATGGCGTGTTGGAACCTCGGTCTGGTGACGCTCGACATCAGTGATCCGTCGCAGCCCGTTGCGGTGGATACGCTCACCCGGGCCGAACTGGGAGGCACCAACGCCATGAACCTGGAACAGCGCGGCGAGGTGCTTTACCTGGCGCTCGGCGGCTTCAATGATGACACGCAGGGAACGGCGTTCGCGACGGTGGACATCAGCGATCCGACGACACCCGCGCTATTGGACCGTTGGGATGGCGGCAGCGCTTTCACCACCGGCGCGGCCATCATCCTCCTGCAGGATGATCGGGCATTCCTGGGGGCTATGGAGGACGGCGTGGTGGCGTTCGACATCGCGGATCCTGCGAACATCACCTACCTCGGCTCCTTCCTTCCCGATCCGGAGTGGCCGGGTCTCGTGGCCTATGGGCCGAACGCCCGCGGCATGGCGGTGCAGGATGACCTGCTGGTGCTCTGCTACGACGCCGGTGCGCTGCGCGCCATCGACATCAGCGATCCCGCGGACATGCAGGAAGTGGGGCGCTACCTCAACCCGCAGCAGCCGGCCTTGACCCCATGCGCCTACAACAACGTCGTGATCAAAGGTGATCGTGCGATCATCGCGACGGACTTCTGCGGCTTCGAGGTGGTGGACATCAGCGACCCTTCCGCGATGAACCAGGTGAACTGGACGAACCCTTGGAACTGTCTCGGCGCCTCGTGGTTCGGGAGTGACGGGCATACGAACGAAGCGGTGCTGGCCCAGAGTGACAGCCTGCTCTTCCTGAGCGGTGGTGACAGCGAGGTGTTGATCTACGACGTGAGCGTTCCGGATGAACCGGTCCTCGTCGGTGGTCACATCCTGCCCAACGACACGGCGGCGGCCTGGGGCGTGGATGTGTTCGGTGACCTCGTCGCGGTCTGCTACCTCAACAACAGCTTCATCGTGTTCCCGCCCCAGCCCTATTACTCGCGTTTCGGCGGGGTGGTCCTGTTCCGATGGGAGGTGGAGCTGGCTTCGTCCGTGCTGGCGATGGATGGCCTGGATCGCGCTGTCCGCATCCAACCGAACCCGGCGATCGATCAGTTGCGGATCACCCTGGACCCGGCTCCGGACGGGTTGGTCGAGCTGGCCATCGTGGATGCCCGGGGAAGGACGATCATCACGCGCAGGACAACGCTTGGTCCACAGGGCACCGCGACGATCGGTGTCGCAGCGCTGAAGCCCGGCATCCATGCCATTCGGGTGACGGCAGGATCGACGACCTTCCGATCGACCTTCATGAAGGAGTGACCGTCCGTATCAGGCCATGCCCACCTGGCGCAGGTACACCAGGTGCGACCACAGCGCGCTGCGCAGGCTCGGGAACTCGCGGTACTTGACCCCGAATTCCGCGCACACCTGCTTCAGCCGCTTGTTGATCTCCGGGTAGTGCACGTGGCTGATGCGCGGGAAGAGGTGATGCTCCACCTGGAAGTTCAGGCCACCGAAGAGCCAGTTCCAGAGCTTGTTGTGCGTGGCGAAGTTCACCGTGGTGTTCACCTGGTGGATGGCCCACTCGCTCTCGATGTGGTGGCCGTCCGTGGGAGGATGCACGAAGTCCGTATGCTCCACCACATGCGCCAGTTGGAAGACCACGGCGATGAAGATGCCGGTGACGAAGACCATCACCCCATAGCCCACCAACGTGGGCACCACACCCGCGAAGAACATCGGCAGCACGATGAAGACGGCCACGTAGGAGACCTTCGTCATCCAGAAGATGATGTGCTCCTTCAGGTGCATCGGCTTCATCTTCGTATGGTCCGCGATCTTGCCACTGAAGTACTTCTTGAGGTCGTTGTAGAAGACCCAGAAGAGATAGGTGAGACCATAGAGTAGCAATCCGTAGATGTGCTGGAAGCGGTGGAACCAATGCTTCGGTTGGTCGGCATGCACCCGCATCCACGGCTTGATGTCGATGTCATCATCCATGCCCTCCACATTGGTGAAGGTGTGATGGTTCTCGTTGTGCTTCAACTTCCACAGGTACACACTGCCGCCGAGCAGGTTGAGGGAGTGGCCCATGAGCTCGTTCACCCACTTGCGGCTGCTGTAGCTGCCGTGCGCACCGTCATGCATCACGTTGAAGCCGATGCTCGCCACCACCAGGCCCAGCAGCGCGCACAGCCCGAGGGCGAGCCACACGTTGGCCGGTGTGAAGAAGACCAGCACCACGTAGAGCCCCACCAGCGCGGTGAGCAGGATGGCGGTCTTCCAGTAGAGGCGGGCGTCCCCGGTCTTCTTGAGGTCGTTCTCCTTGAAATAGGCTTCGGTGACCTCCCGCACGCGCTGGAAGAAGACGGGCGGGGTCTTGGCGAAGGTCGTCTGGGACATCGTATCAGGTTCCGTTGAACGGCTGCAAATTTAACCTTCCGGAAGCTGGCGCCGACCGGATGATCATCCACACCCGCCGGTGGGCAGCGACCGCACGGTCACGGCGCGAGCGGTTACCTTGCCTGCTGTGGCGCACCAGGGCCACGGACCACCATGCGTTGCTGGACCATCGCGCTCTGTCTTTTGACCTATTCCTTCCTTCCGGCCCAGGAGCTTACGGGAACGCAACCCGATCATGGCATGGGCTTCTCCTTCACCATTCCGCCCGGCTGGGTGGGCTCCGGAAGCACGGAAGGCTTCATCATGGGTCACATGAGCATTCCCGGCGCGATCCTCCTCGCTCCGAAACCGCACGCCGACCTGGACGCGTTGGTACGGACCTATTCCGAACCGACGGATGATGGCGACGCCCACTTCGAGCTCATCGGCCAGCCGCGGGTGCTGGACGATAACACGGTGGAGGTGATGCAGACAGGCTCGGTACAGGGCACACCGATGAAGGTCATCGCGGTGGCGCGGCTCAACCCGTATGGTGGCAACACCGCCAATCTGATGGCCCTGGCGCCGGTGGAGTCGTTCAGCGATGAACTGCGGTCAGCGCTGATGGCGGCGCACGCGAGCGTCGATTACACGAAGCCGTCCGCGGTTCCCGCGTCCGCTGGCGGCAGCACGGACCAGACCTGGCGTGACCGGCTCTCGGGAGCGCGCCTCACTTACATGGAGAGCTACTCCAGTCCATCACGCACCGAGGGCGGGATCGGAGGTGGCTACAGCATCGACCGCCGCATCGACCTCTGTCCGCAGGGCCATTACAAGTCCTTCTCCAGCAGTGGTCACACGATGAGCGGCAGCGACGTGAGCGCCTATGGCCAGGGAGGGACCACCGGTGATGGCACGTGGAGCGCGGTGCGGATCGCCAACGGCAACACCGTATTGCGACTCTCCCCCACCACCGGACCGGTCCGGGAATACGTCCTCACCTTCCAGGATGGCAAGACCTATCTGGACGGCACGCGTTGGTTCCGGACGACGCTGGCGAGCGACGGTGCGGAGTATGCGCCGGATTGTCCGTGAGGCGCGATCGGTCCGTCGCTCATCGAGCCACCAGTTCCACACGCCGGTTCAACTGCCGACCTGCCTCGGACTTGTTCGAGCCTACCGGGGAAAGTGGTCCCACACCGTGCGCGTCCATGCGTTCGGCGGCGATCCGGTGGTCCACGGTCAGCACGCGCACGACCTCTGCCGCGCGGCGCTTCGATAGATCGAGGTTGTGCTCCAAGCTGCCCGTCATATCCGTATGGCCCACCACGTACACCTTCAGTTCCGGCATCATCGTCAGCAGTTCCGCGATCTCGGCGACCACAGGCAAAGAGGCGGCTTGGATGGTCGCCTTGTCCGTGTCGAAGAGGATCTCGTTGATGGCCACCTTGCCGTATTGCTCGATCTGCAACTTCATCCACTCGGCGTTCACCTTCACCTTGTCCGTGTCCACCCCCACCTCCTCGATGATGTCCACGAAGAGCACTTTCTCTTCGCTCGTGTATTGCGAGCCGGCGATGATCAGGTGCACCGTGGTTCCCTTGTCGTTCAGCGTCCCCGCCAGGTAGAAGCTTCCCCCGCTCGTGGCCGAGCCTTGGAGCAGCCGGATGCCGGAGCTCGGAGGCACTTCATTCCGGCCGTAGTGGACACCGAGGAAGGTGCGGCTGCCCACTTTCGGCGAAGTGCTCTTATCCTCCTGTCCATCGGCCAGGATGTTCGCTCCGGCGCGCTTCAGCGCAGCCTGGTAGTTAAGGTACAGGTCGCGGATGGAAAAGGTGCCCTTTACCGAATAGTACAGACGCGTTCGTTTGCCGCGCACCTCGGTCCACGCATCGATCTGTTTGTAGCCGGTGACCGGGCCGCGGGCGATGGCGTACTCCACATGGTTCTGTTCCTCGCACCATAGGAGGACCGCACCGGGGTAGCGGGTGAGGAGCGGGTGGTCCTTGCAGCCTGCGGCGTCCTGGGCGTGGAGGGTACGAGCCGCAAGGGTGCTGAACAGGGTGGCGAACAGGAAGAATGCCCGGATGGGATGCATGCTCGGGATCATTGAAGGATGAAACGTACATGCGCCACCGCATTCCCTTGTCGGTCGATCCCCCGAACCAGGTACATACCAGGAACCAGGCCATCCGTAGGCAATTGCTGTAAACCAGCGGCCTGGGAGCGCAGTACCCGACCGGCACCATCGACCACCTCGATCGAGGAGAGCACCGCCCCGCTCGACATCCCCAGCTGAACAGTTGTACCTGTCAGGACCGGGTTCGGTGCCAGGTTCAAGTCAACTCCGGTCATCTCTGTCAACGCGGTGACACCTGCGCCGATCGGCATCTTGTTGTACCATACCACGTCGAATTCATTGAAGCCGTTGAAGTCCTTTTCCATCAGCAACAACCAGAATCGATGAGCAGGCGACACCCAACCCCATTGTGTCTTCGTGGTGGTCGTGGTCGAACCGAAGAGGGTGTTCGTCTGCTCACGCTCGAAACGATAACGAACGACATCTTCATAGGTCCCATTGGGAAGGATCAACGTCCCGTAACCGTCCACCTCCAGGTCGATGCTCCCTTCCACGGTCCCTGCAAAACCGCTGGCCTCGAAATAACCCGAGAACGTATCACTATTGAAGTCGCCGAATGAATAGGGCAGTGCGAGGATGTTCTCCGGATCGTCCGCAAGGACCAACTTGGACGTGTCCTGCGGCTCAGGGCCCGGCACGACGAGCGCGTTGCCTTCTGTTGCGAGTACATCGCTACCGGTGATATAGTAGGAATGAGACCCATCCCAGCTGATGCCGCACAGGTTGCTCGCAGGGAAGTCGCTCGCCCAGGGCGTGCCTGACGGGTCCACGAAGGTGAACTGCTGCTGGGATTGTTCCGTAAGTCCGCTGAAGTCCCATGTCTGCATGGCACCGACCGCTGCATCCAACGCCTCATCATCGATCGGATCACTGCAAAGGCCGATGGTGGTCACATCGCCCAGCATGGGCATGTTCAAGGCGGTGATGTCCGGCTGGGCCGTAACGATCGTCGGGTACAACAACGAGAGGAAAACCAGTGTGGAGAGTGTTCTCATGTGAATTGGTTCGTCGGGTGATGGTCAATCGGTGATGAGGAGGCGCAGCGTGCGAGTGTCGTCGCCCTCCTGGATGCTGAGCAAATGCATACCCGGAGCCCACGTGGAGGAGGGCAAGTGGATACCAGAGTTCGAGGAAGTGGTCCGATGGATCACACGTCCGGCGATATCGGTCACCACGAAGGAGCGTGTCGTAAGATCGTTCCAGGATACCTGCACATCACGGCCATTGGAAGGGTTCGGGTACAAGGTGACAGGGCCTTCATCGATCGTTCCTTCATCGATCCCGATGGTACCACCTGCAAGGGCAAGATCATCCACAAGGAACACGGTGCCGGTAGCAGCTGACCCGACGCCGTTCTCCACGGTCAGAACCATCTGCAACGAAGCCGGGGGTTGCATGCTCGAGCCCATGTCATAGTCGAACGGAACGGAGAACGACGTCCAGGACGCCGCCGCAGGCAGGTGGGCGGAAGCGATCGCGACCAACTGGCTCGTAGCATCGAAGAGGTTCGCCTCCACCAGCATCTCGTCGTCGCCGACCGGGGCCAGCTTGTACATACCGGTGAACGCAGTGTACGACTGGGTGACGGACACGGCCGGTGGTGTCACACCGAGCAACAGGACCGGAGGAAAGGGGGACGATCCATTCGGGGCGAGCACAACCTCTCCCCGTGCGGAGCTTGAACCCTCGATCGCGTCACTCGACTGTGTCACGGGGTTCGACGAGCCAGGTATGTTCGATGTGCTCCATGACACCGGCGCACTCCCGGACCATTGCTCGAAGCCCGCGTTCGGGATCTCGTTCTGAGCCTGCACGACCTGTACGACCAAGAAAAGGCAGCTGAGTAGTGAACGTTCCATGCTTCCGGTCTATGGAACGACAAAGCACGCACCCCCGGGGGCGGCCGTCCATTACCCATATGGGTGATTTGGTGCTCGGCTCCGCGCTCAAACGAGCCTGTCACGCATCGCGAGCTTCACGGCCTCCGCACGCGTACTCACATGCAACTTCGCATAGATGCTCTTGATGTGCGCTTTCACGGTATTGGCACTGATGAAGAGGACTTCGGCGATGCTCCTGTAGTTCTCTCCATCACACAGACGGGCAAGCACCTCATTCTCCCGGTCGGTCAGGCCTGGCTGGCTCTTAGGTCGGAAGGAACGCACGACGAGCCGGGCGATGCCAGGGGAGATCACGCTGCCACCGTCATACACTTCGTTGATCGCGTGCACCAACTCCTCCGCGGAGGCGTCCTTCTGGAGGTAGCCCGTGGCCCCAGCGCTCAATGAACGGAACACGCTCTCCTCATCGTCAAGGACCGTCAGCATGATGAAATCGGCGGCTGGCAGCACTTCCTTGAGCCGGCGCACGCACTCAATACCATCCATTCCCACGAGCTGGATGTCCATGAGCACCACATCCGGTTCCCTCTCCTTGACCCCTTTCAAAGCCTCTTCTGCACTGGCGAAGGCGCCGTGCAGCCGGAAACCATCCGTGTTCTCGATCAACGTGGCGATCGCCTGTCGTGCCAGGTGATCATCCTCCACGATCGCGACCGAGATGATCCGCGGGATATCCATGCGTGGAAGGTACTAGATCGGATCAAGGAACAGGCCATGGAACGAGCCTTGCCACGAGGTGCGGCCGAGGTTCACCCTTCGATCCGATCCACCCAAATGGGTGATGGCATGCTGCGACAGTGTTACGAGCTTTGCTGGATGAAGCACAACCACCTTCCCATTCGCACAGCGACGATGCTGCTCGTGACCTTGTTCGGCTGCAATTCCGGTCCCACAGGCAACGAGACCGGCACGAAAGCGGAGGAGACCGCCGTGGAAGCCGCGGTCACCTGCGACCCGATCGTTGGGGAGTTCCGCGATCTGATGGCCGACTACGAAAGCGGCCTGAAGTCGATGATCGAGGCCGGCGAGGTCGATAAAGCACGGCAGGAGGAATGGTCTGCGAAAGCCAAGGACCTGAATGAACGCATCCAGGCACGTGGTGAACGCGAGCTAGGGATGAAGTGCTGGCAGGAATTCAATACCATCAGCCAGGCCTATGCACCGCGCATTGCCGAACTGGGGATGAAGATGGCCATGATACAGATGGAGAAGACCGGGCTGGATCCGGCCATGATGGAGCAGATGAAGAAAGCCGCAGGCCAATAGTGATGGCCGGAGGCACCAAGGGATCCAAGCTCTGGCCGGGGATCGGACTGATCCTGAGCCTGGCTGTCGTCGGCCTGCTCGCAGGCACCCAACTGGGTCGTTCCGTCGTACCGAGGACAGAAGGATTGGTCGGGGCTGCGGAGGTGCTCGGATACGGCGTGCTCGGGATCGTGGTGTTCGTGCTGTTCGGCCTCCTCAGCATCCGCCTGCTGCCACGACGAACGCTCGTGCGAACGTTGTGGCTCCTCGGTCCTGTTGCGCTCGCGCTCGTCGTTTGGTCGGGCGTACGCATCAACGCACTCCGGGAGGAACAACGCAAGCGGATCGAGGAAGAACAGGAGCAACGGCTCCGGATGAAGCCGACCCCACTCGCCGAACCCGTCCTCTTCACTTCACTGCGCACCCCGGTATCGCCCGTAGGATCGGACGGGAACGCGAGTGGAAGCATCGGCATGGGGATGGTGGCGCCACGCATGCAGGCCGGCCCCTGGCATTTCTACTCGAAGCCGGATGCCGACGCCCCGCTGCACCGGCCCGCGATCGTGGACAGCTTGGTGTTCGCCAACGGGCCGCATCATCTGGACATCGCGAGCGCGCCTCCGTGGTTCGTGCCTGCGCACATGAAACTGGACTACGACCTGTTGCTGCTGCGCGCGATCACCCTCTCCGCCAACTGGGTCGAGGTGGTCGTGAATGAAGCCGATGGACGCACCGCCTGGGTGGAGCGGGCGCAAGGCGAACTGCGACTGTGGCCGGAATTCATCCTCGGTGTGAATACGGTGGAGATCCTCGACCCCGCGGCCAACCCGATCCGCCTGAAGCCCCTGGAGCACGCCGCCATACTTGCCGATGGGGCGAACGCCCTGCTCACGCCGGTGGCCGTGCAGGGGGATTGGCTCCAGGTGCGGACACACGAGCTCGCGGACCGCATGCCTCCGACCGGTTGGGTGCGTTGGCGCAGGGGCGACCAGCTGTTGGTCCACTACAACCTGCTCTGCTGAGCGGCTCGTGGCATTGGCAGCAGTAGGCTCACCCCTGTTCCCTCCCCTGGTATGCTCTCGATGCGCAGTACCGCGCCGACCGAACGCGCGCGCTCGGGCATGGTGTGCGTTCCGTAGCCATTTCGTTCCGCATGGGCCGTATCGAAGCCCCGGCCATCATCCTTCAACTGCAGCGAGACAACGTCGTCCTTGAACGATACGCGGAGTACACAATGCGCCGCCTGCGCATGCTTCGCGCAATTGTTCATCGCTTCCTTCATGATCAGTGTGATCGCGCGACGTTGCTCCATGCCGAGCTTGACGTCCTTATGATCCTCGGTCCGGCCCTCCACCTTGAAGCTTGTCTCCGTGCCATCGAAGAGCGAGAGCGCGAACGCCGCGAGCCGGTCAAGCACGTCGTAAAGCGTGTCGCGTCCTGGGTCCATGCTCCAGATCAAGTCGCGGATGCCGGCCGATAGCTCACGTTGTGCCCGCTCGATGTGCTCAAGGTGTCCGCCGAGTTCCGCATCATCCTTGGCATGGCGCCGTGCAAGCCCCGTGTGCAGATTGATCCGGGTGAGCTTGGCCCCCGACTCATCGTGGAAATCCGCTGCGCTCCGTTTCCTGAAATCCTCGCGCTCCGCACTGCGCGCTTCGGCGATGCGCAGGTTCATCACTATTTCACGGGTCGCTTCGCGCAGGCGGTAACGATACCAGGCGTAGCCGAGCGACAACAGGACCAGCGCATAGAACAGGTACGCGTACCAAGTGCGCCACGGCGGCGCGGAGATGCTCAGCACGAGCGATGCACCTTCGGTGTTCCACACCCCATCGTTGTTGCTTCCCTGCACGCGCAGCACATAGTCGCCGGGATCGAGGTTCGTGTACGTGACGCTGTTCCGCGATCCCGCCTCCACCCAATCCTCATCGAAGCCCTCCAGCTGGTAACGGAAGCGATTCTTCTCCGGTGCGATGAAGTTGAGCGCCGCGAACTCAAAGCCGATCACTTTGTCACGCCAGGAGAGGGAGATCTCCTCCGTTCCTGATATCGAGCGCTCCAATGCATACCTGGTCTCCATGCTGTCGGAGCGCAGCGGCACCGCTAGGTTGTTCACCAGGAACCGTGTGAAGCGGACCGGCGGCACGTAGCTGTTCGGGACCAGATCCTGCGGCCGGAACCAGCTGAGACCCTCCACTCCCCCGAAGAACATCTCGCCAGTAGCAGCCAGAAGGAAACCGTTCTGGTTGAATTCATCGTTGCGCAGACCATCGGAGGTCGTGAGCACACGCACCGTACGGCCGATCATCGGATCGAATTCGGCGATGCCCATGTTGGTCGTGATCCACAGGTGGCGCCCTTGATCCTGCAGCATGCCGTAGATCACTTCGTTCGGCAGTCCTTCCGCGCGGCCGAAGCGTTGGAATCGCAGCGCCTTCGGATCACCGTCCTTCAGCGCATTGACCCGTGTTTCATCGATGACCGTCCGATTGAGCCCGTTCAAGGTGCCCACCCACAGCGTATCTGCCTCAAGGAAAAGGGAGAGCACGAGGTCGTTGCTCAGGGAAGCGCGATCCTCGGGGCGATTCATCAGATGAACGAAGCGCTCCGTTCCTGGATCGAAAAGGTCCAGACCGCCGGTAGGTGTTCCGAACCACAGGTTCCCACGCGCATCCTCCTCGATGCAATAGATGTACGGATGACCCGGTCCGCTGTTGTCGCCTTTATGCGGGTAACAACGGACACCATCAGCACCGATCCGGCAGACACCCTGGCCAGCGGTACCCACCCAAAGCTCATCCAAGCTCGAACGGAAAAGCGCGTGCACGGACCAGTTGCTGCTTCCATCGCGCGGTGAAAGACCGGGCGGAGGTGCGCATGCCAGTTCTTCGCCTTTCAGCACGGCCCGAACGAGCCCGTTGCCAAGTGTTCCGATAAGCATGCCATCGCCTTCCGGCAGCAACGAAAGGATGTGGTCGCCTGGCAGCCCTCCGGCGCTCTTGCCACCGGAGCGAAAGGCGAGCATGCGGTCCTGCGCGCGCAGCCAGACGTTCAATCCCTTGTTCGTTCCGATCCAGATGTTGCCCCGCGCATCCTCCGCCACGGGGCTGACGGCACGATCCACCAGCGAGCGTGGATCCCCAGGTAAAGCTCCAATGGTGCGGATCCGTGGCTGCGGGCGGTCCAGCCGGTCGAGACCGCTCCGCGTGCCGATCCAGAGCTCGCCTCCGGCGCCGCGCAGGAGCGCAAGCACGATGTCGTGCGCCAGGCAGTTGGGGTCCGCAGTATCGTGGCGGTAGAGGTCGATCGCACCGGTCGGTTCGTGCCAACGCACGAGTCCCCGGTTCGTGCCGATCCACCAATGGTCCCCATCCACGAAAAGCCGGCTGAAGACCATGCGCGGATCGGCACCCTGTATCATCGAACGGCGCAGGAGCACGCTGTCGCGCTTGCTTACCGGATCGATGTGGACCAGTCCGACTCCGCTGCACACGATGATCCCCCCGTCGTGCGCGAAGGCGCCCTGCGTACCGGACAGGTCGATCCGCGCATCATGTGGTCCCCGCCTGAAGTGGTCGAGCGCACCCGTACGGGTGTCCAGGCTGGTGAGCCCGGAATCGGTACGCGCCCAAAGCACATCGGCGTGCAGCGCGAGGCCGCTGGTGAAATGGCCCTTCCCGTCCGCCTCGTCCGGCGTGTTCGACATCCAGCGTCGCGCCTTGCCGGTCGCGGGATCGAGCGCGGCCAGCCCATTGTTCGTTCCAAGCCACAACCGGCCGTCCGCTCCACGTACGATGCTGAAGATGCGATCGCTCGGCAGCGAAGTGGTATCCCCCGGCACGTGCCGGAAATGCGTGAACACACCTGTGGCGGGATCCAACTTGTCCAGTCCACCGCCGAAGGTCCCGATCCATAGTGCGCCGTCGGGGTCCTCATGCAGGGCCCAGATGTAATTGTTCGACAAACTGTTCGCCCGTTCGGAATTCCGGTAGTGGACGAAACCGCGTCCATCGAACCGATCAAGCCCGTCCTGCGTGCCGAACCAGAGGAAGCCCTGCCGGTCCTGCAACACCGCGTTCACGGTATTCTGCGCCAAGCCATCCGCTACCGTGAGGTGATGGAAGACGCGCGAAGTGGTCTGTGCTGTCACCGTCGGAGTCGCGGTACCGAGCATCAGGAGGATCAAAGTCGCACGTGTCCGCATCGTGGATCTGCGTAAGGTAGGATCTCTGTGCGAAGCAGTTGCCAACGGATCACGCCGGCGCGGGTGTCCCGCTTGCCGTCCTTTGAGGCATGCTTCCGCCGCCGCCGCTCCAGTCCCTTATCGCTACGATCCTTTCCCTCGAAGGCAAGGATCGTTCCGTCGGGAGGGACAAGCCCTGTGCGTCAACCGTTGCCCGCTTCGCGCACCGTTCGCAACGGATGCTGCAGGCGACCAGCGAACAGGTATAAATTCGAAGTATGCGATCACTGTTCTTCACGCTCACCATCCTGCACTTCAGCGCCATCGCGTCAGATCTTTCCATCGGCAGGCCCGAATGGAAGCGCATCGTGGGTGCACCGGACGAAGCCAGGCTGGTGATCAGCTGGCGCAATGCATGGCATACGGACCGCAACCACGATGGTGTGTGGATCACCCTGCGTTATTCGGGCTCCGGCGATATGAACCCGTTCAGCGTGCCTTCCTTGATCGCCCGTGATGGCCACCGTGTGGTAGGGGGGACTGCCGACACGCGGATCCAGGTTCCCCCGGACCGCGTCGGGTTGTGGGTGATCCCGCCGAAAGGGCATCACGGCGATATGCGCGTTGATCTGTTGATCAAGCTGGATGATGAGGGGAACTACGATCGTGTGCGCGGCATGGACGAGCGCACGCTCACGGCGCACGGGCTCGAACAGGTCTTCATCCCTGAAGGCGGCTTCTGGGTCGGCGACCCCGACCCCAAGGCCCAGGAGATGGGCGCCTTGCACAAGTACGGGACGGCGCCTGCACCGTTCTTCATTGGTGAAGAGCAGCAGGCCATCGCGGTCGGGGCTCCGGGAGGCATCGGCTACCAGGTTGACGCGAACGGCTATCGCGGTGATGGAGGCGGCATCGTTCCATCCGATTTCCCAAAAGGCGTGCATGCCTTCTGGATCATGAAGTACGAGTTGATGCAGGGCCAATACGCCGATCTCCTGAACGACCTGCCGCGGCTCGCCACCTACCTGCGTTCACCTACCTCCGGGCGCGACTATCAGCAGGAAGGAGGCAGCATCGTCTGCGAGAACGGCGTATACCGGGCGCTGTATCCGGAGCGTTGCTGTCCTGGGACGACCTCACAGCCTTCGCAGCCTGGAGCGGACTGCGCCCCATGACCGAGCTCGAGTTCGAGAAGGCGTGCCGTGGGCCGCATGAGCCAGTGCCGCTCGAGTATCCCTGGAACACCTCCTCGCGCGACCGGTTGAAGCGGGAGCTGAGCGTGGTGCGCGATCGCGCGTACGCCGACGGTCTCGATGAAGCACAACTCGACGATGCGAACAGGGATGTCTTCGGTGTCTCCTACTACGGCGTCTTTGATCTGGCCGGGAACGTGTGGGAGCGCTGCATCAGCATCGGCGATAGCGTAGGCAGGGCCTTCACCGGCTCGCACGGAGACGGGAACCTGGGACCTGGAGGTACGGCCACCAACGCGGACTGGCCCAAGGGCGAGGTGATGGCACCGGGCATCGGCTACCGCGGGGGCGCGTTCTATGGCTCCGATGAGCCGCATGGCAACACCAATCCGTACAGCCCCATCGGCTACCGGACTTACGCCGGATGGGGTGGCGCGTACCGTTACAAGACCTACAGCGCCCGTTTCGTGCGCACCGTGGATCGCTGACCGTTCATCTTCGAGGAATGGCCGAGCCGCTGAAGGAGATGTTCAACCAGGCGTATTTCGAGCGCCTGGCACAGGAAGTAGAACGAGCCGCGCCGCAAGTGAGGCGTTCAGCCCTGTTGAAGGACCTGCTCTCCGGGAACGAAGCACGTGAGTTGAACGCGCGCATGCGGCACGCGAGCAACACCTTGCACCAGCATCTGCCGCGCGACTTCCGCAAGGCGACCATGGTCTTGAAGAAGGTGGCGCCCAGGATGCCCAAGGGCTATACCGCCCTGCTCTACCCCGACTTCGTAGGTCAGCACGGCTTGCACGATCCGACCTTCTCACTTGAAGCCTTGAAGCACTTCACCTCCTTCGGCTCCTCGGAATTCGCCGTGCGTGAGTTCTTCCGCAGCGACCCGAAGGGTACCTTGAAGGTGATGCGCGCCTGGACGGAGGACGAAGATGAACATGTCCGACGCCTGGCCTCGGAAGGCAGTCGTCCGCGCCTGCCCTGGTCGTTCCGCTTGGATGCGGTCCTGAAGGACCCGACGCTCACCACGCCGATCCTGGAACGCCTGCGCGCCGATGACTCACTGTACGTTCGGAAGTCGGTGGCGAACCACCTGAACGATATTGCCAAGGACCACCCGGACCACATGCTCGACCTGCTTCGTTCCTGGGACTGCACGCACCTGCATACGGCGTGGATCGCAAAGCACGCGAGCCGCACCCTCATCAAGGCGGGGAACGTGGAAGCACTCGCACTATTCGCGTTCGACAGCAAGGTGAAGGTGCGTGTGGAAGGGCTCGCGTTCGAACCCAAGCGAATGAAGCTCGGCGATACGCTGACCTTCTCCTTCACGATGGTGTCCGATTCGGCGCGGAAGCAGCATTTGGTGATCGACTACGCGATCCACTACCGCAAAGCGAACGGCAGCAGTTCACGCAAGGTGTTCAAGTTGAAAGAACTTGAACTCGGTCCGCGCGCCTTGGTCGGCATCACGAAGCGGCAACGTTTCATCGTCTTCAGCACGCGGAAGCACCATGCGGGCGAGCACGCGCTGGAGGTCCTGGTGAACGGCAATGCCCTCGCCAGAGCCACCTTTGACCTGAAGATCTGAGCGCTCAGGCCACCAGTTGTGGATCGATCTGCCGTAGGTGGTGCTTGATGTGCGCCACATAGTCGCGCATCAGCCAGTCGAGCGTCGGCACACCATCGGGTGGCAGTGCGGCGTAGGTGCTTCCCAATGGCGAATGATCCATGCGCGGCTTCATGGCAATGGCTTCCGGCACCCGATCCATCACCCGCGCGATCTGCAGATTGTAGCGCGACCACAACTCGACCAGCTCCTGCCAGTCGGCCTCGGCGTAGCCGCTCGCACGCACCCATTCCTCCTGCGTGTACGGCTCGAAGCGTAGGTGATCCACTGCCTGCAAGCGCACGAATCGGGCGAGGTTGTTGTTGGCGGAATCGAGCAGATGACCGATGATCTCCTTCGGGCACCATTTGCCGGGGGCGGGCACGCGGGAGGCGCGTTCATCGGAGAGTGCGCGCAAGCCCGGCAAAGCTTGAGCGATCGCGTGCCGTAGCGACTCCCCCGGGGCCACGAGGTCTTCCATCACGGGATCACCACACGAATAACATCGGCCGGCAAGGCATTGCAGCGTACCAAACACAAGCCGCTCCCGTCCCGTACCGCGATCCGCGTCAAGTCGGACAGTACAGAGCCGGTTTCCAACAAACGGCCGCTCGCATCGAGTACGGAGAAGGTGGTCCCGATCAACATGTTCGGCACGCGAAGCACAAGCTCACCCGTCGTCGCATCGAAGACCGCACTTGCATGCTCGCCTTCGATCTCGGCAACGCTCACGTTCGTGTTCAGGTAGAGGTCAAGCACTTCCTGCGAGGTGAGCCGCCGATTCCAGATGCCGATGTCGTCCATGGCACCCTGCAGGAAATAGGTGCCGGCTGGCGTGCTGGTATCGCTGCCGAAGCGCATTGGCGCAGTGCTGTTCGGGTTGTAGTACAGGCCGCCGTTGCCTTGCCTGAACACTTCTGTCCCATTCGCGAAGAAGATGATGGAATCCGCATCCGCGTCGTTCACGATGGTGAAATGGAACCAAGCACCGGCAGCCAGCGACGTATCGCAGCGGATCTCCGGATCAGCGCCGCTGCTGGTCTTCATCTCGATCTTGTTCTCATACAGCCCATTGGCCACCACCATCCAACCGTTCTGGGGACCGGAACCGCGCTTCGTCACGAAGGCCGTAGCATTCGCATTGTAGGTGCCGACCAGCGCCCACCACGCTACGGTGTACGAGTCATTATTCAATCGGAGCCCCGGTGCATCAGCCACCTCGATCCAGCCGGGAGTGCCGTCGAAGGCATACGCCCTGTCCGCGGTCCCCATGCGATCGGGCGCAAGCAGAGGACCGTTCACCGTGCCATGATGCCCATTTTCGCTCAGGTCATCCGCGTTGCCGGTAAAGGGCCACCAGCCGATCAGGCCATCCTGTGGCACATACGGTGGTAATTGGCCATGAACCATGGACGGCTGAACGACCAGAGCGACGAGCAGGGCGGTATAATGCAGTGGATGCATGGCAGGAAGCATGAGGAAACCAAAGTTACCCGCCATCTCATGACTGACGGCCACGCAAGCCGATCAGCTCAGGGCATCGGGAACTTCGTCTCCGTGAGCCCAAGTCCCTGGATGTGGTCCAGCAATTCCCTCGCCGGTTCTCCACCGCGTATGGCATGGTGCAGGAGCGTAAGTCCATGAGGCCCCTTCGAACGCAGCAGCTCCGGGTAGCGTACCAATAGCCCTTTCACGATCGCCGTGTGCCCGAGCATGGTGAGCACGAAGATGTTCGCCCGCGCACCCTGACCGATCAGGTACTCCGCGATCTCGTGGTCGCCGACATGTCCAGCACCTTCCAGCGCAGTTTCAAAGTCGCCGTTGCCCACGTCCCAGCTCGCGTTCAGCAGGCCGGGCTGCTCCTTCAGCATGCGCTGCACCTCGGGCAGGTTGTTGTGGCCCACGCGCACGAACTCCCTCACCAATTCCGGTTGGAGCTGGGCGGGTTTGGCGGGCTTCATGGGATCCTGGGCGAACAAAGGGGCGCTGCTCAGGATAGGTAGACCGAAGGCGGTGGTGGTGAGGAAAAGGCGGCGGTTCATGGTGTTGTTCGCCGCAGCCGCTCGGGCAAAGGCGCTGGAACGAAGTTCGACCAAAGATCCGCCAGCACCACAACGATGTATCACCCTAGGAACCATGTGAACCCATCAGCAACTCAGTCTCCTTTGAACGCGGAGCAGATGAACACCATCGAACAATACACCCACAGCACGGAAAACACCACATGCACCCCGGTCTCGAACCGTCGGCCACGCCAAAGCTCCTTTGAGTAAACGAACCACTGCACCAACGCACGAATACCCCAGAACACACCCAGACCGAGGCAGATGCGTCGTCCCAGCGGTGTCGCGATCAGCTCCTCCGCGGAACTGAAGCACAGCGCGCCGATCAGGAACACCACGAATGCGATGAAGAACGTGTGTACCTGCATCATCTGCCTGTTGATCAGGCTGAGGGAGGCGAGCTGCTGCTTCCAGTCGAAGTAGCGCGGGAACCCTAGATGGATCAATGCCAGCAGCATGAAGAGCGCGCCGATGATATGCAGGTGGATGGTCATGCGGAACGAAGGATGAAGGTGGTGATGAAACCGGCGGTGCGGTGCACCGCGATCAGGTGCAAACCTGCCTCACGGAATGCACGTGTCCAAGCCTCCTTCGGATGGAAATGGAACACACCGATGGTGAACGCGAGGGAGTTCGGCAGATCGCGCAGGTGCTCGGTCACGAGCAAGAGGCCATCCTTTGCCAGGGTGCGGCAGATCTCCTTCAGCAACGCGACGCGGTCCGCATGGGCACGCACTTCGTGAAGGGAAAGGAACGCGATCACCAGCTCCGCGCTGCCGTTCAACAGGGGTAGTTCGCCATCCGTGGTCACCAGCGTTCCTGGATAAGGTGGATAGGCCGTCCGCGCCCGAGCGATCGAGGGTTCGGTGCAGCGCGCCGCATCAAACAGATCGACAACGGTCAGTTCGCTCATGGGGAAACGATCACGCAGGATCGCGCTTGACTCGTCAAAGCCCGCAGTGAGGTTGAGCACATGCTGCGGAGGCCGAGAAAGTCCATCGAGCCAGGGCATCTTGTACAGTCTTGATCGGTCATAAATGACATGCGACACGAACAGCGGCAGCAACACTGCGACCGTTCCTAGAAGACCAACGCAAACGAACAACAGCCGAGTCTCCGGAAGCAACCAGGCACAACCGAAAGCCGCGACGATCGCGCTGCAACCCAGCACATATATCGGCCAATTGAAGCGCACCACGTTCCACATGCCCTCGTAACGGCCTCTCATCGTGCGATGGGTTCCATGACGCCCGGCTTCCAGTGGTAGGGCACACGATCGATCACGAAAGCGTTGGAAAGTCGAAGCTGGCTAAGCCCAAGGCGGGTGACGAAGTCGCAGTGATGCTCCTGGACCAAGACAGGTCGCGGATGCCAGTCGGTGCGCGAGCCCTCCACGATGAGCACGCACTGCTTCCGCACTTCATGACTGAAGGTGAACGGCAGCGGCCCAACGAATCGCCGCGCCTCGGTCCAGTCCGCGAACACACTATCCGCAGGAAGCGCAACGGATCCTCCGTCATCCTTCACCCTCACGGCGAGCGAACCGTCGTGGGCGCGGAGCGACAGGCCATCAGAACGCTGTTCAGTCATCATCGGTTTGTAGCCATAGCGGTAGTGCGTGAAGTGGTTGCCGAGGAACACCATGCGGCGGCGATCGGTCTCCGAACCCAGGATGTAAAGCCCCCGCAACCGGCGACCCTTCGCATTCGTGTAGCGCGCGAAGATGCGGTAGCCGATTAGCCAGAAGTCCTGACCACACCACAGCGGAAAACCCGAGGGCCGCAGGTTGCGGGTGCGCACGATGGCCACGGCCACGAAGCCCCAGCGCTCGTTGATGGTGTCAGGTTCCAGGAACGCTGGCAATAACGCCGCGAGT
This sequence comes from Bacteroidota bacterium, assembly GCA_029573495.1. Lineage (GTDB taxonomy): Bacteria > Bacteroidota > Bacteroidia > Flavobacteriales_F > PHOS-HE28 > PHOS-HE28. The sequence goes on from JAKQEI010000302.1 coordinate 19,698, forward strand.
TCCTCCACTGGTGCCGCGTAGGACAGAACAACGGTTCGCTCCAACTCGGCATCCACACCGAAGGGATGGTTCTTTAGGCCCTCAAGCATGCGGATCGCCCTTAGGTACGAAGGCGGTCCAATAGATCACGGCACAGAGCAGCGCCGCCAAGACGATGTTCCAGCGGCCCCATAGCAGTAACTCCGGAACTGTCATGAACTCAATCACATTCATCAAGAGGATGATCACGATCTGCACCAGCGCACACCAGCGATACCGCCAACCGGACATGATCCACGCGGCGATGCCGACCTCGGCAAACCCGATCGCGAGGGTCAACGGTGGAGCGATCGCCGGACTGATGATGGCGCCAACGATCTCCTGATGACGCGGCACCATGCCGAACACCTTGCACCACAGGCCATTCGCCAACCAGATGAGCGCGAAGAGGTGACGGAAGGAAGGATGTTGGATCAAACGGACCACGTTCATCGCTTCCAAAGCAACGAAGAACGGCACACCGGACACGAGCTTTGGTCCGGACGGGAACCCGCGCTAGGGATTGGACGGGAAAGCCCACAGCCGGTAATCCGCCTGAGGACTTGAAAGGGAAAGCCCGACGGCGAGTCTTCGAGCCGGAACGCCCAAACCCTCCCTACTCATGCCTCAACGCCTTCACCGTCCCGGGTCGCCACGCCCCAGCCCACCCTTCGCCCGGGATGACGGTTCACTCGTGCCGGAGTGCTTTCACAGGGTCTGTTGATGCCGCACTAATGGCCCGGAAGCTCACCGTAACCGTGGCGATCATGAGCACCACCAACGCAGCAAGCACGAAAACCAGCGGCTCGATGGCGGTGCGGAAGGCGAAGTTCTCCAGCCAGCGGCCCACGCCGAGCCAGGCGAGCGGGATGGCGAGCACCGCGCCGATGAGCACCAGAAGCAGGAAATCGCGGGTGACGAGGTAGGTGATGGCGGGGATGTCGGCGCCCATCACCTTGCGGATGCCGATCTCGCGCGTGCGCTTCTCGGCCGTCCAGGAGGCGAGGGCGAAGAGGCCGAGGCAGGCGATGAAGACCGCGAGCAGCGAGAAGATGCCGACGAGCTTGGCCAGGCGGCCCTGCGCTTCGTACTGCATGTTCAGCTGGTCGTCGAGGAACTGGTACTCGAAGGGGAAGTCGGTGGTGCGCGCATTCCACTCCTTGCGCGCGGCCTCGATCACGGGCGTGGGGTCGCCGCCCTCGGTGCGGATGTAGATGTAGCGCAGCCATTGGCCGATGTCGGTGGTCATGTCGAACACGAAGGGTTGCACGGCCTTGAAGAGCGGGTCGAACGCGAAGTCCTTCGCGACGCCGATCACGCGCTCGTCGCCGTGCGGCGTATCCATGCGGTCGCCGATGGCCTTGGCGGGATCATCGGGGTGCAGCTGTCGCGCGAAGGTCTCGTTGATGATGACGCTGAGCGAGTCGTCGCCGGGGAAGTCGCGGCTGAACCAGCGGCCGGCGAGCAGCTCGATGTCCATGGCCTGCTGGAAATCGGGGTTCACGTAGAGGCAGGGCAGGTAGGTCCACTTGCCTTGCTCCATGTCGGCCCAATTGAACTCGTGGGTGTTGTGCTTCTTGCCGATGATGTCGTTGGCCCAGCTCACGGCCTTCACGCCGCTGATCTTCTTGAGCTCGGGGAAGACGGACATGTACACGTTGTACATCGGCGCGCGCACGGGGATGAGGATGACCTGCTCCTTGTTGAAGCCGAGCTCCACGCTCTGCAAGTGGTCGTGCTGCTTCTTCACGAACACGGTGCCGATGATGAGCACGAGCGCGATGGCGAACTGCACCACCACGAGCGCCTTGCGCAACGCCTGTCCACGCGAGGTGCCCGCCGCGTTGGCCTTGAGCACCACCGCCGGCTGGAAGCTGGAGAGGAAGAAGGCCGGGTAGATGCCGCTGAGCAGGCCCACCAGCACCGCGATGCCGAGCACAGCGGGCACCCAGGTCGTGGGCAGCGGGATGGTCTCGCCGGCGAGCTGGTTGAAGGCGGGCATCAGCAGTTTGATGAGCACCAGGGCGATGAGCGCGGCGATCAAACTCATGAGCACGCTCTCGAGCAGGAATTGCCCGATGAGCTGCCCGCGCGTGGCGCCGTTGGTCTTGCGCACACCCACTTCACGCGCCCGGTACGCGCTGCGCGCCGTGGCGAGGTTCATGAAGTTGACGCCCGCGAGCACGATGATGAAGAAGCCGATGGCCCAGAGGATATTCACGCTGCCGGCGTCGCCGTTCTGGTGCATCTCGAAATCGAGCTTGCTGGTGAGGTGGATG
>JAKQEI010000089.1 GCA_029573495.1 Bacteroidota bacterium
CTGCGGCAGCAGCGCCCTCACGGTGCAGGGGAGCGGGAGTCGGTGCTGCACGACCATCTGCGTGCCCTTCTCGTACTCACCCGGCCAGGCCAGCCGATCGGTCTGCCCGGTGAACAGGGGCACCGGTGCGTCCATGGCATCGCCCGAACTGCGCACGGCATACTCGTCCATGTCGGTCGTGTTCGGCCCGTACCACAGACCCGCGCCAGTCTCGAACAGGTCCAGCACGATGCCGTTGATCCGCTGCTCCTTGCCCTGCGCCGTGCCGTCCTGAGCCCCGGCCTCGATAGGCATGGTCTTGATCGTAGCGGTGTAGGGCAGGCCCACGTTGACCACCGAGGCGGCGGCTTGCAGGTTGATAGCCCCTGCCGACACGGTGCGGTTCGGATGCACGGCGCCATCGGCCAGCACCGCGACCTCCTCGCCTTCGAGGTGATCCAGTCCGCTGATCGCGGTGACGGGTGAACCATCGTAGGTCAGACCGCAATCCACGAAAAACGCATACTCGTCGGTCATGTACTTCTCGACGTACTCGACGTACCGCTTCGTGCCACCATCGATCGTGCGCCGAACGACCATCCACAGTACATCCTGATCCCCGTCCCAATGGGGCAGGGTGATCACCGACTCTACGATGCCGGCGCCGATGCTGTGCCGGTGCCAGCCCACCACGTCCTCAGTGCGTTCGTATGTCATGCCGGCGAGTACCCCATCGGCACGCGCCGCCCACACGATCTGACTTGGTTCCTGCTGGTAGGCGAGGTCCACGACACCGGACTCGGTAACGTGGTCGGCCAGCACGTTCATGTTGGGCGCGACAAACGAGTCGGTGTCGAACTGGTAGGCGTACTCGCGCAGCTTGCGGCCGGCGCGCTGCAAGAACAGGATCACCGACCCCACACGCAAGGGTTTGACATCCGTGGCGCTGCCGAAGGTGGTCTGCGGCGTGATCTTCACGTTGGTGGGCGTCACCGGGTCGCTGATCTGGGTGGCACTCAGGGTGAACTCGCCGTTGGCCGTTCCGATGGCCAGCACTTTGGTGGGCGCCAACCACTCGATCGTATTCATGTCCTGCGTGTTGATCGTGTAGTTCAACGCATCGTCGTCGTTGGTGCCGTACTTGTGGTTCTCGTAGTCCCCCGACACGCTGGCCCACAG
>JAKQEI010000128.1 GCA_029573495.1 Bacteroidota bacterium
AAGAACCACTACTGCTAACAGCGGTTTGGCAAAAGGCGGGGTTTCGTGCATCGTAGAAACATTCGTGGTTAATCAAACATTTGTGCTTCGTATGAACTTTTGTGCTAAAAATCCCGCCCTTCGCCAAGCCGCAAAACGTTAGCGGGACAATCAGAACCTCTTCGCATTAGGGCGTGGTGGCAAGCCCGAAATATGTGTCGGTCCATTCCTCGTCTTCTGCTGATCTTCGGCCCATGCCCACCCTTGTCCCAAAGTCGCTGAAAGCTGGCGACACCATCGCCATCATCCCCACTGCTCGCGCGATCCAAGAAGACGAACTAAGGGCAGGGATCGCGTTGGCCGAAAGCTGGGACCTCAAAGTGCGGCTTGGTGCAGGTGTAGGCCGGAAACGGTTCCAGCAAGCGGGCACCGCACAGGAGCGAACGGAGGACCTTCAGAACGCGATCAAGGACCCCGATATCCGGGCGATCTGGTGCGCACGGGGCGGATACGGAACAGTGCATCTGCTCGAAGGCCTTGACACCGCGCCCTTGAAGAAGGATCCCAAATGGATCATCGGCTTCAGCGACATCACCGTGCTGCACAACGCCATGCTCAAGCTGGGCGTCGCCTCCCTGCACGCTCAGATGCCCTTCAGCGTGGCGGGCAAGTCCGATCTGGCGAAGGAGACGCTGCGCAAGGCCCTGTTCGGCGAATCCTACGTAGTGCATGGGCCAGCGGACCCTGCCCAACGCAATGGCGTCTGTGAGGCCACGCTCGTCGGCGGTAACCTGTCCGTGCTCTACTCCTTGCGCGGCACACCCTACGACCTGGATCCGGCCGGACGCATCCTCTTTCTGGAGGATCTGGACGAACTGCGCTACCACGCCGATCGAATGATCCAGAACCTGAAGCTGGGCGGCTGGTTCGCCGGGCTGGCCGGCCTGGTCGTCGGTGGCATGACCGATATGCGCGACAAGAACCCGGACGACCCTTTCGGTAAGGAAGTGGAAGCGATGATCGCGGAAGCGGTGGCGCCCTTCGGATACCCCGTCTGCTTCGGCTTCCCGGCCGGGCACATCGATGACAACCGCGCCTTGATCCTGGGTCAGCGGGCGAAGCTCAGCGTCACCGCGCACGGCGCCTCGCTTGCATTCGGTGTTGCGCCAGGTGCTTGAACGATCGGTGGGCGATCATTGGGGCGCTTTGCCGAACCTGGAAAAGACGTAGGTCGTCCCGAAGGATCGACCTGCGCAAGAGTATCGGCAACGACGGTATGTTCCGTCAGTTCCGCTCGAACTTGTTGAAACCGGCGGGGATCTCGAACAGGCTGGCCTTCTGGGCGCCCTTGGCCACCTGCTTCACCTCCAGGCGGCTCACCTCGGCGCCGTCGTTCTTCTGTTCGATGCCGAGCATGGGGAATACGCCGTTGTTGTCCTTGATCTGCAGGAAGAAGACGGCTTGCTCATCCTTTCGGTTCAGGGTCTCCAGCAGGGGCACGAAGAAGTTGAACTCATCGGCGGCGACCCAATAGGTCAGCACACGGTCCTCCTTCGCGCTCTTCACCACCCACTTCTCGCACTTGTAGCCCGCCATGTCCTTCATCTCGGAGGTCTTCTGCACGTTGGTCTCCACGTCCTTCGGCAGGCGCATGTTCGGCACGTCCATGTACAGCTTGCGTTCCGGGCTGATCGCCGTCACCGTCTTGTCGCGGGTGTCAACGAGCATGATGCCCTGCACTTCGCCCCGGGCGCTGATCTCCTCGATCCGGATCCGCTCGCCCTTCACGAAGTACTTGTAGTTCGTTACCACGGGACCTGTGGTCTTCGTGAACTCGATAATGCCCTCGAACGGCTGTCCTGCGGCTGGCGCGCATGCCAGCACCACGGTGGCCCCGGCAAAGAATAGATGACGAAGGTTGGCGAGCATGGTAGGGCGTGATGGCTCCCGCGCACCGATGGTGGCGCTGACGGAATAGGGGATGGACGGAAGTTTCCTCAATTTTAGGCCTTCAACGGCGGGCCGCTGCTTTGGTTACGCTCGGGTTATCCACGAATGGCCGAACACAACGACACCGGCGCCCTGGGCGAACAATACGCGTGCCGCTTCCTGGAAGAGCTTGGTTACGAGATACTTGAGCGCAACTGGCGCTTCGGCAAGGACGAGCTGGACATCATCGCCCGCACGGCGCACGAGCTCGTATTCGTGGAGGTGAAGACCCGCCGGAGCGAACGCCATGGCCAGCCGGAGGAGGCCGTGAAGAAGGGGAAGCGCAGCACCATGATCCGCGGAGCGAACGCATATGTGCAGGAGACAGCTGGTGAACTGGCCCTGCGTTTCGACATCGTCTCGGTGATCCTGCACCCCACCGGCAAGCCGTACATCCATCACATCCCTGACGCTTTCTACCCCACTGTCCATGAACGACCGTTCAAATAGTCGCCGCCCCTCGAAAGGCAGGCCCTCCCGTCCATCCGCTTCGCGGTCATCCTCCGAGCGTCGTGGCCCAGGCGCCAGGGACCGCGACAAGGGCGAGCAACGTGGGAAGGATGAGGAGCGGCCGCGCCGGACCGGCGGTCCCAGCGGCGACCGGGGTGCAGACCGCCATGCAAGGCCTCAGAACCGTTCCGGTCAGCCGGGTGCTGGAAGAAGTGATCGGCCGGCTGCGCGGGAGGAAGGTCCACGCCGCAGCAGTGCCCCACGTGCAGGACGCCCACCGCGCGATGAAGGGGCCCGGAATGAGCGGCCACGCGGATCCGGAGCGAAAGGCCGCCCCGAGCGTGCGGGCGATGAGCGCCCGATGAGCAAGCGCGCTGGGAAAAGACCACCGAAAGCGGTGCGGGATGGCGGTCGGCTGGAGGCACCACGTCCTGAGCGCGGATGGCGGGAGCGGGATGCCAGCACGAAACGATCGGTAGGGCGCGGGCCCGACCGGGGCAGTCGACGTGGTCGGCAGGCGGAGGAAGGTGCCGACGATGGGCGCATCCGCCTGAACCGCTACCTGAGCAATGCCGGTGTGGCCAGCCGCCGCGAGGCGGACAAGTTGATCCAGGCCGGCGTGGTGACGGTGAACGGACAGGTGGTGACCGAGCTGGGCACCAAGGTCGGTCCGGGCGATCGTGTCCACTACGGCGGTCAGCGGCTGACCACCGAGACCAAGCGCTATGTGCTGGTGAACAAGCCGAAGGACTTCATCACCACCACGGACGACCCGCGTGACCGCCGGACGGTGATGGCCCTGATCGACGACGCATGCAAGGAGCGCCTCTATCCTGTCGGACGCCTCGATCGCAACACCACAGGTGTATTGCTCATGACCAACGACGGCGACCTGGCCAAGAAGCTCACGCACCCCAGCCACGGTGCGGAGAAGATCTACGCCGCCACCCTGGACAAGGCCATCACCCGCGCCGACCTGGAGAAGCTCGTCGCCGGCATCGAACTGGAGGATGGGCTGGCACAGGCGGACGAGGCGAGCTATGTGGACGGCGGCTCCAAGAAGGAAGTGGGGCTGAAACTGCACATGGGTCGCAACCGCGTGGTGCGGCGCATGTTCGAGGCGATCGGCTACGAAGTGGTGAAGCTGGACCGCGTGGTCTTCGCCGGCCTCACCAAGAAGGACCTGCCGCGCGGGAAGTGGCGCCACCTCACGGAGAAGGAGGTGCTCTTCCTGACGAAGCGGAAGTGACCGATCACACCAAGGGCGAGTAACACGCCGCTGTGAACGAACTGCACGGCTTTTGCCGTTAGCCCTTCATGGGCCAGGGTACCTTTCGCAGCTTCCGCATGGTGCGCAAACTCCGGAACCTCGCCTTGGTGCTGGCCGCCCTCTTCCTGCTGGGTTTCGGCGTGCTGGTGGCCCTGGCCAAGGTCTACGAGACCGAGGTGAAGGTGAAGCTGGTGGGCACGCTCAACGGCTACCTCAACGCACCGGTCACCGTGAGCGACATGGACCTCACGCTGGTGGCGCGTTTCCCGCAGGCCAGCATGCGGCTCAAAGATGTCCTGGCCATGGAAGTGCGGAGCGATGAGCGCCAGTCGGACACCCTGCTGTACGCGAAGGAACTCCACCTCGAATTCAGCCTATGGGACCTGTTCACCGGACACTACACCGTGCAGGAGGTCCATGCCGTGCATGCCAGGGTGTACCCGGGCTTGGACACGAACGGCAACGCGAACTACATCGTTTGGAAGACCGACAGTACGACCACTGCATCCTCCCCCATCCGGCTCGACAAGGTGAGCTTCGACCAGGTGGTGGTGCGCTACCACGATGACCGGTCGGGCCTGTCGATCCGGACGCAGAGCAAGTCGCTCGGGTTGAGCGGTCGGTTCGGATCGGAAGTGAACAACCTTGCGCTGGCCGGCGATGTACACCTGCTGGACTGGAACGACGGCAAGAACACGGTGTTGTCCGATCGCAACGCCTACCTGCGGTTGGCGATGGACTTCGGTGGCCCGGACACACCCTTCCGGATCACCAAGGGCGAGGTGACCAGCGGATCGGTGCCGCTCGAGGTGACGCTGGCCGTGACGCGCGACGCAAAGGGCGATGAACTGGACCTGCGGGCATCGGGCCTCGGCGTGGAGCTTGCCGATGTGGTACAACTCCTTCCCGACTTCCTCACGAAGGACCTGAAACGCTACACCATGAAGGGCGAGGTGGACCTCGCGGTGCGCTACGCCGGACCCCTGGATGGTCCGCAGTTGTCCGTCGGCGCCAAATTGGTGAAGGGTAGATTGAAGGAATCGAAGAGCGGCATCGCCTTCACCGACGTGTTCGGGGAACTGGCGCTTGACCTCAATGCGAAAGGGGTGCCGAGCAAATTGGTCGTCAAGGACTTCTCCGCGAAGAGCGCGCACGGCAGCATCAGCGGCGATTGGCAGAGCACCGGACTGACCAACGCGGCGGTGAAGGCCGACCTGCGCGGCGACATCGCCCTGGCCGAACTGCTCCGCTTCGCGCAGGTGGACACCTTGGAACAGGTGAGCGGACGCTTGAAAGCGGACCTCCACGTGAGCGGGCGCCTGCGCGACATGGGCGACATCAAGCCCGCGGATCTGCGCACGTTGAACATCACGGGCACCCTCGCCTCGCGCGACGCCACCTTGAAGATGAAAGGGGTCCGCCACCGTGTGGAACACCTCGATGCCGACCTCAGCGTGCATGGCAACGATGCCACCGTACAAGGCTTGAAAGCCGAGCTGCAAGGCAGTGCCGTCACCCTCAGCGGCACCTTGCGCAACCTGGTGCCCTACCTCCTCTTCGATGATCAACGATTGGTGATCGAGGCGCGTGGGGCATCACCGCACATCGACCTCGCGGCGTTGGTGAGCCAGGAAGGGTCCACCAGCGGGAAGGATTATCGCCTCACCCTGCCCGCCTCCATCGAGCTGGACCTGCAGGCGAAGGTGGACGAGCTCGTGTTCGAGGAGTTCGCCGCCACCGGCATCCAGGGAACGGTGCGCATGAAGGGCCGAGTGTTGCGGATCGAACCGATGCGCTTCCAGACCGCGAGCGGGCAGGTGAACGGGCGCTTCGAGCTGGACGCCCGTGACGCTTCGCACAACTACCCGCTCGCCATCAATGCCACGATGGACGGCATCGACCTTGAGCAGCTCTTCCGCGAGTTCCAGGACTTCGGCCAGGACTTCATCGGCCACCGCCACATCAGCGGCCGCACACACGCCGAAGTGGCCTTCCAGGCACCGCTCTCGCCCGGCATGGCGTTGGACATGGACCGGCTCGTGTGCGTGCTGGACCTGCGCGTGGATGACGGCGCGATCAAGAGCCATGCACCGCTGCTGCAAGTGGCGGACCACCTGCAGAAGAACAAGCTCGTCGCACCCTTCGTGGACATTCCGGAGCTGCGCAAGCGTCTTGCTGATGTGCGTTTCGCACGGCTGGAGAACCAGATCGAGATCCGCAACGGTGCTGTGCACATCCCGCAGATGCTCGTGAGCAGTTCGGTCATGGACATCGAAATGAGCGGCACACATTGGTTCGACGACCGTATCGACCACCACCTCAACTTCCGCCTGAGCGACCTCTTCCGCAGATCGGCCGTGGACGATGAGTTCGGCCCGGTGGTGGACGATGGCACCGGCATGCGCATCTTCCTGCACATGTATGGCACGGCGAGCGATCCGCAGTTCGGCAACGATGGGGCCATGGCCGCCGCCAAGCGGAAGAAACAGTTCCAGGAGGAGAAACAGGAGCTGAAGCAGATCCTTCGGGAAGAGCTTGGCCTCTTCAAGGGCAAGACCCAGCCCACCGCGGCCACGGGCCAGTCCGATCCCGCAGCCCCGCGCTTCGAGGTGCTGCCAGCCGATACCGATCCGCTGGCCGGTGCACAGACCCCAAAGCCCAAGGAACGCAAGGGCCTCGGCCGGTTGTTGAAGGACGACACCGAAAAGGAGAAGGTGACCTTCGAGGTGGAATGAGGGAGCGCGGTAAAGGGCGAGGGTGAGGGTGCGAGAGCGGGCACAGGTCCATCCGCTCACCCTTTCACTCCCGCACCTGCGCACGGATCGGCCACACTCCCGAACTTCACACCCTTCCATGGACCTCTATTCCCGCAAGCAACGGTGGAAGCTCGTGCTCGCCGTGGTGGCCATGCTCATCGTGGGCGCCTCCTTGTGGTACAGCAACACCATCGTGGAGCGGGTACGTGCCGAGGAACGCCGCAAGGTGGAGCTCTGGGCCGAGGCCGTGAAGAACCGGGCGGAGCTCGTGAACTATACCGAGAAGCTCTTCGACCGGTTGCGTGAGGAGGAGCGGAAGAAAGTGCAGCTCTTCGCGGAGGCCATGCAACGCCTGGGTGGCAGCGACGAGACCGACTTTTCCTTCTACCTGCGGGTGGTGAGCGACAACACCACCGTACCCGTGGTGATCACCGACGAGAAGGGCGAAAAACGCTTCGACCGGAACATGGACAGCACCATCGTGAACGATCCCGCGCGGCTTGCGGAGGAGATCACGGCGATGGCGAGCGTGTACACCCCCATCGGCATCTCCATCCCCGGTGTGGAAAAGCAACTGCTCTACTACAAGGACTCGAAGGTGGTGACCGAATTGGAGGAGGTCATGGACGGCATCATCCGCTCCTTCATCTC
>JAKQEI010000138.1 GCA_029573495.1 Bacteroidota bacterium
TGGATGAACAGGTTCTTGCCCTGGTAATTACCCTCGAGCACGATCACACCAGCACTAACTGGCAGGCTCAGGGCAGCGGCGAATAGGAGGTACAGGGATCGCATGGGGGTAGTTCCGGTCAAGCTGCAAGGATAACCGATCCGGGCCGGTATTCCTAAGGCTTTTCGACGCCGTGTGTACGGCGGATCGACCAAGAGGTTGCGCCCTTGGGCGTACGGTTCAATCGTGATGCTTCAAGACCCCGGCCCGGACCGCCACTTCCAGGTGGTTCTCCAAGGGTGGGATCGGGCAGGAATACGAGCCTCCGTAGGCGCAATAGGGGTTGTAGGCCCGGTTGAAATCCAACTCCACCGCATTGCCCAGCGGACCCTCAAGATCCAGGTAGCGCCCGCCGCCATAGGTGCTTTCACCATTCGTGAGGTCCGTGAATGGCACGAAGAGGTAGTTGCGGTAGCCATCCAAGCGGCTGAGGTCGATGTTGCGGTATACGGTGAGCTGCTCTTCCACGCCTTCCAAGGTGAAGTGCAGGATCCCCATCGGCTGATACTTCGGTTCACGCTCCGTGCTGGTCTTCATGCCGAAGACCTCCCCAGTCACAGGCTCGTACCGCGCGTTCACGCGAAAGGCCTTGTCCGCCTGGAAACGCGGCAGCTGGGTGAAGTGTCCGCGCTCCTCCTTCGGCAGGGGTGAATGCACCGTGTCCCGGTACGCCGAATCGATCGCCGCCCAATAGCGCTCCAGGCCTTCCAGCCACTTCGACTCAGATTGGGCCGCCACGACCCCCTGGAGGCCGATCATGGCGAACAGGACGATGCTCCTCATACCGCCTCGCGTACCTTGATGGACCCCACCATGCGGGCCACATCGGCCTCGTTGAACCGGCGCTCCTCCACATCGGTCACCACGAACTGGCGGTCGCCCACCTGAACCGTACGATAGAAGTGGATGTAGGTGCCCGCATCATCCGGGAATTCCGAGCGATACACCAGCTTCTCCGGACCTTCTTCCAGGACCGTGTGCTTGCGCAGCATGTCGCGGTCCAGATCGGCCTTCAACCGCGGCAGGTCGGCAGGCTCCTCGGTGATGAGCATGCCGAAGTGGTCCCCGGCGTTCACTTCCAGCCGACCGAACTCCTCGTTCCACATCACGGTGGGCGAGTCGACCCCCAGCGTGGCCAGGTCGCCCAGCTCGATCATCAACGGGGTGTCGAAGGGGCTGAGGTCAAGCACGGCGGGTGCCTCCGTGTTCGTGACAGCCGTGGAGTCTGTCGCTTCCTGCACAGCTCCATCATGTTGGCCGCCACAGGAGGCCAGGATCGCCACCAGGCCGAATGGAAGGATCGCTTTCATGCGGCGAAGGTAGCTTCCTCCCTCGTGGCCGGGCCCTTCAGGGGAGTTGCTCGTACCGGATCGTGGTCGGGATCACACCACCGATGGTCTGCAGGATCAGGTCGCGATCGTTGTTGATGTTGGCGTACTTCACATCGCCGTCCAGGTTCAGGTCCTCCTGGCGGTAGCCGGTGGCGACCGTCGTGGGGATCACCCCTCCGATGGCTTGCAGGATCGGATCGCGATCGTTCGACACGTTGGCATAGATCACCTGATCATCAGGGATGGAGTTCCCCGGCCAGAGCATGTACAGACCGGAGGTGAAGCGTTGTGCCTGCGTCCCGAAGGTCGGCGTGCTCCCATCGCGCAGATCGACCACCGTGGTCGCCGTGCTCAGCGCGATGGCGTTGGCGGTCATCGCGCCGATGTGGTTGCGATGGCGGAAAGCCACATGATAACCCTCCGCAGCCACCTCGAAGGAGACCGGCGAGCTGCCATCGAGGTCCACCACGTCACCGTCGCGCTGGATCAACGCGGAGCGGGCCAGGAGAATGACCTGCGGATCGGACGCCTCGCGCAGCTCCAGACGCACCCAATCCACGATCGCGTCCGGCCCGGTCGTGTTCAGCACCGAAGCGCTGATCTCCTCACCGCCCGCACCGGTCGTCGGGAAGCCCAGGTTCACGTATGGCTCATTGAGGGGCAGCATGTTCCGTACCCGCAGGCTGTCGATCATGAGGCCATCGGCCTGGACATAGGGCCCGCCCAGAAGGGCTTTCAAAGAGAGCTGAACGGCGGTCGGTTGCGCCGTTCCATTCAACTGGATGTCGTCGATCGCCATGTCGCTGGTGAAGCTGGATCCGGTGGTGCCACGGAACCGGATGCGGATCTCCCCACCCACGAAAGCGCTCAGGTCCACCACCGCTTCCAGCCAATTGTCACCCAGGTTGCCGCTAAAGCTCTGGACCCCGTTGTTCCAGGTGCTGCCGTTCCACACATCCACGCGCAAGCTGCCCATGGTGGCGCCGTACAGGTGATACCAGAAGCGCAGTTCAGCGGTGGTCAGACCACTCAGGTCCATGCACGGGCCATATAGATCGGCCACTTTGTTCGGGCTGTTCGGGGTGCTGGATTCAGTGTACAGGTAATGACCGGTGCCACTGGTATGGTCGCCTGTTGGACCCGTGTTGGCGGTGGGTGTCGATCCCGTCTGCCGGGTCCAATCCATTTCGTCCGACACCGATTGGTACCAATCACCGAAATCGGTCTCGAACGACTCCGAGTAAGGCAGTACACTGTTGCAGATCGCTGGCAGACAGAAGGGGACCGATACGGTCGTGGTGAAGATGCTCGGGGTCTGCGTCAGTGGTATGCCATCCGCATCGACCACGGACACTGAGCCGTTCCCGTAGCTGCAGCAGTTGCCATCCCCGAAACTGTCATTGATCACCAACGTGTAGCAACCCAGCGGGAGGCATAGCTGCACATCGGGTTGCGGGTACGCGCCATTGGCCCCCTGCTGGAGATAGGGACCTCCGGAAGTGACCACCGCGCTGTTCCCGTCAAGCAGCTGCCAGGTCGTCTCTTCGCCGAACCGGTCGATGATGACCTTCACGGTGACGTTGACGCAGGCGGAGGTGGTGAAGGAGCGTACTGCGGATGCCGTGCTCGAGCCGCAAGCATTGTCAGCGGTCACCGTCCAGTAATAGGTGGTCGTCCCTTGGTCCGCGATCACCGGCGAATAGGAAGTGCCGACCACACCGGTCGCGCTTTCAACGAGCGGCGTCATGCTGGCGTTGGTGGCGATGTTGATCGTATATCCCGTGGCCAAGGTGCTCGGGCTCCAGGTAAGGGCGGATCCGGGCGCCACTCCGATCGCCCCATCGGTTGGTTGCAGGAGGGTCACCGCCGCAGGTGGTGCACCAACGACCAATGTCAAGGCCAGGCTCTTCGGGCCGGAGGCACTGGAGGCGTTCAGTGTGAACGGATAGTTGCCCGGCGTGATGCCAGCGGTGTTCGAAATGGTCAAGGTGCTGGTGCCGGCGGGGGTGACCGGGTTGGTGCTGAACGCCACGCTCGCCGCACCGGGAAGACCAGAGGTGCTCAGGGTGACCGGTGAGTTGTAGGACAGGATCTGTCCGATCTGGATCGCGTAGTTCGCAGCGGTAGGCTGACATACCGATGCCGTATTGCTCGTAACGGCCAGGGTGTAGTCCGGTGTGGAGGGTACCGTGATCGTGAAGTCGGTGTTGGAGATATCGTAGAAGATGTTGCCATTGGCGCGCACCATGATGCGCGCCGCGGTGGTCGCGATGTTCGGAACGGTGATGGTCTGCGTGCCATCGTTCGGTGTCGCGGTCAGGATGGTGGTGGGATAGGTCAGCCCGCCATCCGTGGAAAGCAGGATGTCCACGTTCGCACAGCCCACTGGCGAGGCGGTCGTATTCGCGACATCCCAGGTCACCGTCTGCGTGGATAGACCGGCCCAGGAAACCGCCGCGTTAGGCTGGGTCACCAGGAAAGGACCACTGGCGCCATCCACCGTGACGACCATGTTGTCCTGGCCATTGCAACCTCCATTGGCCACGTTGTCGCGCACCGTCAGCCGGAAGTTGTAGGTGCGCGCCACGCTGGAGAGCACTTCCCAGGTCGGCGTGGTGTTGGCGATCACCGCGTTCAGATCAGGCATGTAGCGCACGGGTGTGCTCTTCGGCAGCAGGGGTTCCCAGGCCGCCCCCCCTGTGTTCGTGGAAACGGGGGGCATGGTCGCCACGGCCGCGTCCATCTGCTCCCAGCTGTAGGTGAGCACATCTCCACCATTGGCATCGGTGCCGCTTCCGGTGAGGATGAAGGGGGTGGAGCGCGGGATCACACGGTCGATGCCAGCGTTGGCCGTGGGGGCCACCTCCGGCACCAGCGACACCGTGGCCGGGCAGGTACTGCTGGTACCTGCCGTGACGTTCGCCGCCATCTCCTGCATGCTGAAGGCGCCGAACATGGCAATGCTATTGCTGGCCACATTGGGCGTACAGATACCGGCGTAACCCATGATGGTGATGCCGCTACCCACTTCCACAGAAGCCGATGGCGCGCGGTTGCATGCATTGTTCTGGGTATGGTTCGCTCCGTATTGGTGTCCCATTTCATGGGCCACATAGTCAATATCGAAAGCATCCCCGACCGGATCGGGTTGCCCTGTGACCCCGCCGGCCTTCAAACTATTGTTGCATGGACTGTTCAGGTAGGCAACGCCACCACCACCCGTGCTGAAAACGTGTCCGATGTCATAGTTCCCGCTTCCGATCAGGTTGTCACACTGGGTCTGGTTCTCGCCAAGCATCTCTCCCCCATCATTGTTCGTGTAAGGGTCCGTGGCACCGCTCAAGAAGATGAGCAGGTCGGTGTTCGCCACCATCACCATCGTCAGCGTGGCATCCCGTTCGAACATGTCGTTCACCCGGTTCATAGTCGTCACCATGGCCGCCAGCGCGAAGCTCTTGTTGTTGTTGAGGGTGGTGCTCCCGTGGTAATTGGCGTACTCGCCGGTGCAGGCCAGCGCCAGGCGATAGGTCCGCAACTGGCAATCCCCGACGCGGTCCGTGCCCATGGCATCGATCCACTGCCGCGTACGTGCCTCCGCTTGGGGAACGTCGTTCACGAGGTCCACGCCACAGGAAAGGACAGGCTGCCCCTGGGTTCGAACAAGATCCCTACGGTCATAGACCTGATAGTAGTCCACATCACCCACCTGGACCGGATCGATGAACCAGGACCGCCGATCTCCCGTTGTCACCATCGCATGGAAGCCGTTCGGACCGAAGTCCAACTTCACGGTGGCGGCCGGATCCGTGAGACCCACGCCGGAATAGGTCCGGATCATCGGGTAGCGCGCCTGCAGTTCCGGATGCATCACGGGGACCTCCAGGACCCGGAAGCTGGCCATCGCACCGTCAGGCGTGGGAAGGGTGATGATGGAACCACGCTGGTCCAATTCCGTCAACGCGCCCCGTTCGATGGCGGCCTGTTTCCCCCGGAACGCGGCAACATCGAGCCGCACCATGCGGGCGCTCTGCGGAGTGATCCGGCGTTCGCCACCGCGGGCCAGGACCTTCGATGCCGGGACATCGGACCAAAGCGTTTGGGATCGCCCGACAAGGGGTAGCATGAGCAATGAAATGGCAAGAAGTGCGGTTCGCATCGGTGGTGTGGGTCGGGTGAACGATCGCTGGGTAAGGCCGGGATCGGTCGAGCAGGCGCCAAAAATGAGGCGAAATGGCAGTCCGGATGATGAGAAGAATCACCCACATCGTGCTATTCCATTGGACCCCTAAAAGACGTCGACGGAGGCCCCTCCACCCTCGTCCGGATCACTCACTTCACCACCACCCTCGCTCCCTCGCTGTGCGCGCTGAACTCCGGTGCGTACATGCACATGGCCGTCGTGAGGCCGTTACTCATCGATCCCGCATGTGTCACCTTCAACTCGTACTCGAACACGTGCGTGCCTGGTACCAGGCGGTCGAAGAAGAAGTGCATGGCCGCATCACGGATGCTCTGGTAATAACCGAGGCCACCCTGCCACCGGTAGCCGCTGAGCGCCTCCACCGGCTCCAGCCCCGCTGCGCGCTGATCCTTCAGGTGTACGAAGTCGAGATAGCGGTCCGTGCGCAGTTCCATGTGGATGGTGACGCGATCGCCGGGCTTCAGCGCGGTGGCTTCCGAGAGCCCCACCAACTGCGGACCCGTGTCCGTGGCGCGCTTCAGCATCACCTGCTTCTTCACACTGAAAGGACTTTCATGCGGGGTCACCTGGTCCATCTTCTCCTGGTATTGCCAATGCAACGCACCCCATTGCACACCGTCCTTGGCCGAGGTGACGGTAACCTTGCCCATGTCCGGCTTCACCTCGGCACCCGTCCACGTGCGCTCGAAGTAGCCCGTGCCAGCTTCCTGTTGATCAGGCTTGACGGTCTCACCGCCCACTTTGATCACCGGTGATGCCCCCTCTACCAACCAGTCATCACCCGTCAACAACAGGGCGTAGCAGGCTTCGGCCGTGGCCTTGGTGGTCCTCCAATCGGTGGTCTGCTTCAGCGTCAACAGGTATTGGCGCAGCTGGTCCGTGCTTTCCTTGTCCTTGCCCACTTCATGGAAGGCTTCGATCAGCAACGCGTGTGTCTCCGTTGGGAAGCTCCACCACTCGTAGCCTGCGGTGAAGCCTTTCCAATACATGCCCAGCTCCTCACTTCGCGTGGCGCGTTCGCCGAGTGACTGCAGTATCAACTGGGCGGTGGCCTTCTCACCAAGTCGGTCGAAAGCAAGGACCAACATGGCTTGTTCCTGCAGGCTGCGTTGCAACCAGGTGTCCATGCAACGCCGGAGCAGGAAGTCCACGGCGGTGCGGGTCGCACCGTCGATGGGCCAGCGTTGGAAGAGGCTCCGTGCGTACAACAGGTGGATGTCCGTGCCACTGGGTACGTACTTCCCGCGGTCTTCGGCCTTGGTACGACGCAGGAATTCCTTGTGTTCACGGTCCACCTCGGCATCCAGCCAGTGCACGGCGCGCTTCAGCATTTGTTCGTTCGGTCCATCGCCGCGCGTGTCCGCGGCCTTCAATGCCTCCAGGTGACCGAAGCCCGCGATGATATGCTGCGTGATGTAGCGGCTCGGCTGCATGCCGCTCCACCAGGGCCAGGCGCCGTTCGGTGATTGCATGTCGCGCAGTTGCTTAAGCGAAGCTTGTTCCTCGGCCGCCATCCGCTGCAGATCGAAGAAGAGGGCGATGCGGCGCTTGCGTTCCCCTTCATCCTTCGCATGCAGCAGCCACGGCGTCTCTTCCAACACGATGCCTTTCAGCTCCGCGTTCTTCTCCAACGCGCTCAGGAACGCGTCGGATCCCGTCCTGTTCCATTGCTCGAACACCTGCTTCACCTGCGGCCGTAGTTCCACGATGTGCGTGGCGAGGCGGTTGGCGTAGTATCGGCTGAAGGTCTGCTCGGCGCAGGCATGCGGGTACTCCATCAAATAGGGCAGCGCCTGCACCGCATACCACGCGGGGTTCGGCGTGAACTCCAGTTTCAACGAACGATGTTGCAGGGTGCTGCTGGCATTGGACACCAGCTTCTCCAGGGTGAATTCCCTGGTACCTGCCTTGGTGATCGGCAAGGGCATGCTTTCGGTCACCAGCACCTTGTCGGTGAGGATGGGAAGCGGACGTTCCTCACCATCGGCGATACCCGCACCGGTCGCCGTGATGCGCACGCTCACCAGATCGGCATCAGCGGGTACGTTGATCGGCCAGCTCACCACCGCGCTGGCACCGGGCGCCGCGTTGAACGGCACCTCCATGCCGTTGGTGATGAACTCCCTGGTCACCTCGGCGTTGGTATGCGGGTCGAAGAGCGCCAGCCGCGCCATGCCGGAGACGGCTCCTTCCGTGGCGTTCACCTTCGCGGTTAGCGTGATGCGGTCGCCCTGACGCAGGAAGCGCGGCAGGTTGGGCACGACCATCAAGGGCTTGCTCGTGACGGCCTCCTTGGTGAACTGCGCGAGTTGAAGTTCCTTGGTGTGCGCCAGCCCCATCACCTTCCAACGGGTCAGTGCATCGGGCGTGGTAAAGCGCAGGACGACACTTCCATCACGATCCGTGAGCAGATCAGGGAAGAAGAAGGCCGTCTCTCGGAAGTCGGTGCGAACAGGTTGGGGAACGTCCTGTGAGTCCGTGCTCGCATCGTTCACTTCCTCCTCCGCAGCGATCTCCTTGTTCATTGCAGCAGCTGGTTCCATGGCCATCTCGGCGAACCCGCCGTCATCAGCATCCATCCGCATGTCCGCATTCCCAGCCATCGTCCGCATCCGAACTCCCTCCATCTGGTACATCCGACCACCCCATCCACCAAGATCGAAGAGCTGCGGATAGTTGCGCGCCATCACAACGGGCAGGTTGATACCCCTGTTCCACACGCCGCCCTGCTGCACACCGAAAGGTTCGTTCTTCTGCCAGCCGAAACGCGTGGTGTTCATAGGCCAGAAGAACCCGTTCCACGCGTGCGGCGTGAAGTGGTCGAGCGACGCATCGTACATCACCGCGAGCAATTGCGCCGCCACCTTCTCCTTCTTCGGTCCGGTGATGCGCAGCCGCCATTCCTCCTTCGACCCCGGCAATAGCTTGTCGCGGAAGCTCATCCACTCCACCTGCAATTCCTTGTTGCTCCATGGCACGGTGATCCACTGCGTGACCATGTGGGCCCGCCCGTGTTCCACACAGACGAAATGTACCGCGAAGCCACCGCGATCACTTTCGAGCACCGGTAGCTCCACGCGCTGCTGGCCCTTGCTCAAGGTGAAGCTCCGGCTTACGGCGATGCGCTCCTCACGCTCCACCTCCATCCACACGCGACAGGCCGGCAAGGCACTGCTGATGAGCAACACGGCCTTCTCCCCAGGCTCGCGACGCACGCTCACCGGTTCCACATGGAAGGCCTCGTCCACGAAGCCGGTGTTCTGGATCGCGGTGTCGTACAAGGCGAACAGCTTGGCCACCTTCGCCACATCGCCGTCGGTGGAGCGCGCTTCCACCTCGATGCGGTACATGCCGACCGGCGCGTCCTTCAGGGCATTCACGCTCATCAGCTTCCTGAGCGCGCGATGGTCCTTGCGCTCCGACCAGACCTTCTGCACCGGCCAGCTCATCGGATCATCCATCCGGTGCGTGATCGGCAGTTCGCCCTCCAGGATGCGGTCCGGTCGCTCCCACAGCCGTTCGCGGCGCGGCGCATCCACCGGCGGTACGAGCTCCACGATCCGCACGTCCATCGGCACGTCCACCTCCTCGCCGCTCAGGTTGCGGATGCGCACATCGATGCTGTCGGTGGTCTCGCGATCGATGGCCGCACCCATGCCCAGTACGATGTCGAAGGTCCTGTAGGCCAGGGTCACGCTCGTGTTGCCCGACTGCGTTTCGCCGCTGATGTCCGTGGCATCGGCGTTCACCGTGAATTGGAACGAAGGATCGGCGTCGCGCGGGAAGGCCCGGTCGGCATTGGCCTGAAAGGTGATGGTGAACTTCCCTTGGGCATCACAGACCGCTTCGCCGCTGGCTACTTCCGTCTCACGCCCCCACGGCAATCCACGCCATCCCCAGCCACACCACCAGGGCATGCGCACACCCCTCTGCACGTTCCACTTCACCACAGCACCATCCAGCGGTACATCGGCATAACTCACCGCGGTGCCCGTGACGGTCAGGGCTTCGTTCAGCTTCGGCGTGCCGGCGATGGGATCGAAGACCAGCTCGAAGGTCGGCCGCTTGTACTCCTCCACGCGCACCCACGCGCTGCCATGTTCGGCCTGTATCCGCATCGAACCCGTGAGGCGACCGATGGGTGCAGTGAAGACACCGTGATACGCACCGAAGGCATCGGTCGTCACCTTCACCGTATCGATCAACTCTCCGTTCACATCGAAGAAGCGCACCGTGGAGCGTTGCCCCGCACGCACGCTCGCCATCCCGTCCTGCTGCTCGACTTCAAGCCCCTTGAAGTGGATGGCCTGCCCCGGCCGATAGATGGCCCGATCCGTGAAGAGGTAGGTGCGCAACACTTCGTCCCGCTCCTGTCCA
Organism: Bacteroidota bacterium; assembly: GCA_029573495.1. GTDB lineage: Bacteria > Bacteroidota > Bacteroidia > Flavobacteriales_F > PHOS-HE28 > PHOS-HE28. Next base: position 9,949 of record JAKQEI010000138.1, read on the forward strand.
AGGCGCGTGTAGCTCCACGTGTCGCCCGTACGGTAGCGATCAGCTCCGTGCACGATGGTGTGATGGACCTGCTGCTGGGTCGTGGACTTGAACCGCACGCGTCCTTCAGCATCCGTGCTGGACTGCGCGGTACGCGTGGGCTTGTTCTGGCTGTCCCAGCGGTTCATCCGCGCCCAACGCTCCACCGTGGCACCCACGATGGGAGTGCCCGCCTCACGGTCCAGCACCAGCAGTTCCTCCTCACCATCCACCACGCGATCCACCACGGAGATCCGCGTGGACCAGAAGGCAGCGTGCGCGAACGATCCATTGCCCGCACTGAACTCCCCGTCCAATGCCGCAAGGACCGAATAACGACCGATCGGCAGGCCCTCGACCGGGAGTTCGATGAGGTGTTCGTTCAGATCACCATCGTCCGGGAGTTCCACGCTCCACGTCCGCACCGGCTTCTGTGCCAGCAACCACTTCTCGTAGTCGCGTCGTTCCTCGGAAGGACCATCGGTGAGTTCATCCTTCACCACGCGCAACCCAACGCGCTTCGCGTTGCGGTAGTGCACGGCCATCATGCTCCGTACTTCCGGCACGATGGCGTTCTCCACCTCGATCCGCAGCACGGGCAGTTCCAGCTCCGCCTTCAAGCGTGCACATCCTTGTGCACCGATGGATCCGGGGAACTTCGCGATCGCGCCTTCGCAGAGCTGCTGTGCGGTAAGGTTCTCCCACTTCCACTGATCACTTCCGAGGCGTTCGTACTTCGCTCCTTGCTCCCGGTGCCATTCGGCCAACGCATGGGTCACCTCGGCCTGGCAGGTATCGGTCGGCAGACGACTGCTCAAGCGCTCCAAGCCATGCAAGTAGAGCGAGTCCTTGTCCGATAAGAGGCTGCGTTCGCGCACGAAGGCCAGCCGTTGCAGGGTCACATCCACCAAGGCATCCGGTGAATCATCGTTCAAATGCAAGCGCTCCAGGCGCTGATAGGTCCGGAACGCCTGGAACTCCCAGGAGCTGCTATCGCGGTGCGCGAGCGGTCGGAGGACGAAAGCCTCGAAGAGTTCGAAGTCCTGCGGATCGTTCAACGTGAAGCGCCATGCTGGTTCAGCCAGGCGTGTTTCGCTGTTCAGGAAGATGCCGAGCGCCCGATGTGCAAGGATGTCGTACAGCGTCGGTCGCAGCGCGCGTGCCCGGACATCATCACCGAGCAGGAGGTATCCGAGTTCGGCGGCCGGGATCCGTTGAAGGGTATCCGCCGGTTCCAACGATGCCTGGAAATGCCCGATCACCTTGCGCATGTAGGTGGGCTGCGACCAGGTGGCGGGATCGTCGCTCTCCTGTTCATTGGCCGTGCGGTCGAGCACCCGCCAGCGGTCCTGTTCGTAACGCTGCCACCAGCCCGTGGCCAGGACGGAATGCAACAACTGCTTCAACGGAACGTCCGCCGTGGCCGCGCGCGCTTCCATCGCCAGCAGCGAGCTGTCGTTGTTCGCACCGGTGTAGCTGCGGTACTGGCTGCGGTGCTGCCAGGCGCGGAACTCGGTGCGCCAGTCACCGGCACCCGCTGCCTCGTCCAGCAGTTCCTGGGTGCGCTCGAGCGCCGTGGCGTACTGACCGATCCGGCTCAAGGAGTCGATGTTCGCCCAGCGGGGATCCGCTTCTGTTGGCTGTTTCACGGTGCGGTGGTGCTGACGGCAGGTGATGAGCAGGGGAACGAGGGCGAGGACGAACAACGGTCGGGCAAAGCGCATCGGTGCGGGTTCTGCAACAAAGGTGGGAAGTGCGGAGGTATCGTTGTGGGTGGTGCAACGCCGATCCCATCGGGTCCACCTTCGACTGCCGCAAGATCGGATTACCAGGGACGGTAAGATGGGCGATGATCGGGTCCATCTTGGTAAGCGATCTTCGTGCCGCATGCAGCTTCCCGACGCAAGATCCTTCCTGCATCGCGTATTCGCCGTATTGCGATCCGATGGGGTCGATGTGTCGCCCCTGCTATTGGATCATATCTGCTATCGGGTGGCGACGGCGGAACGATACCTCCATTGGAAGGACCTTCTTTCCAAGAATGGCGACCTCCTTGGCGAAACGATGATCGGCGGCCGACCCATTTCCACCTTCAAACTCCACGAACCGATCATCCACCTCGACCGTCGGATCACCGTGGTGGAACTACCCGCTCCGAAGGAAGGAAGTCCCTACATCGAGGGATGGGAGCACGTGGAGTTCGTGGTGGGCATTGATCCACGCGCATTCGCCGCGCGATACCCATCCCTCCCTTGGGACATGAGCGGTGCCGACAAGGCCAGCAACCCGGATGTACGTCTGAGCTACGATGGCTTCAGCGTGAAGTTCCACCAGCGCTCGTTGGAAGAGGTGATCGCGCAGGAAGGTTGACAGTTCCAGCATGACCCTGCACAAGGCCTAAGTTTGGAGCCTCATCGCCTACCATGCGCAGGCTGTTCTATCAACTCAGCATCGGACTGATCCTCCTCGTGGGGCTCATCGGCTACTGGCATCACATCGTCTGGTGGTCCTACGTGGTGCTGGTTCCGCTCGTGATCATCGGCCTGCTCAACATCCGCCAGGAGAAGCACACCATCATGCGCAACTTCCCGGTGCTGGGTTATGCGCGCTACTTCTTCGAGTTCATCAGCCCGGAGATGCAGCAGTACTTCATCGAGGGCACCACCGACGGTCGTCCCTTCAGCCGGCAGCAACGCTCATTGGTCTACCGCCGCGCCAAGAACGTGAACGATACCGTGCCCTTCGGCACCCAGCTCGACCTGTACCACGGCGATTACGAAGGACTGCGCCATTCCATCTTCCCCGCTCCACTCCTGCAAGAACCGCCGCGTGTGCGCTTCGGTGGTCCGAAGTGTACGAAGCCTTATGATGCCTCCTTGCTCAACATCTCCGCCATGAGCTTCGGCTCCTTGAGCGAGAACGCCGTGAAGGCCTTGAACGGCGGCGCGAAGAAGGGCGGCTTCTACCACAACACCGGCGAAGGTGGCCTGAGCCCGCATCACCTGGCCCCCGGTGGGGATATCGTGTGGCAGATCGGCACGGGTTACTTCGGTTGCCGCGATGCGAACGGCCATTTCGACCCGGAGCTCTTCCGCCAGAAGGCGGCCCATGACCAGGTGCGCATGATCGAGGTGAAGTTGAGCCAGGGTGCCAAGCCAGGACACGGCGGTGTGCTGCCCGCTGTCAAGAACACGCCGGAGATCGCTGCGATCAGACACATCCTGCCGGGCACCACCGTGCTATCGCCTCCAGGCCACAGCGCCTTCAACGATCCGGAGGGGCTGCTGCACTTCGTGGATCATCTGCGCGAACTGTCCGGCGGCAAGCCTGTAGGCTTCAAGCTCTGCATCGGCAAGGCCGAGGAGTTCACCGCGATCTGCGAGGCCATGAAGCGCACCGGGCTGATGCCCGACTTCATCACCGTGGACGGCGCGGAGGGCGGCACGGGTGCTGCTCCGCTGGAATTCACGGACAGCGTAGGCATGCCCATCATCCCGGCCCTGATGTTCGTGAGCGGCACCCTGAAGTTCTACGGTTTGAAAGAGCACATCCGCGTGGTCGCCAGCGGCAAGGTGGTCTCCGGCGCGGACATCCTGAAGTTCCTGGCGCTGGGTGCCGATACCTGCAACAGCGCGCGCGGCTTCATGTTCTCGCTGGGCTGCATCCAGGCGTTGCGCTGCAACACGAACAACTGTCCCTCTGGTGTGGCCACCCAGGACAGGGCGTTGCAGAAGGGACTGGTGATCACGGACAAGGTGGAGCGCGTGTTCCACTTCCACAAGAACACGCTGCACGCGGCCATTGAACTGCTCGCCGCCTGCGGCAAGGCCGACTTCACCGAGGTGGGCATGGACATGTTCTCGCGTGGTGATGAGTTCGTGCGCATGGCCGACCACTACTTCCCGGACCACCTCGTAGGCGTGATCGACCGGGAGCTCGCCCAAGCGGGCGGATCCGGGACGTGATCAGTCAGCGAAGCGAGCAACGGACACCTCGGGGTCGATCGCGGCGCCGTCCATGAGGTGATCGCACAAGTGCTGCGCGCACCACGGTGCCAGCACGACACCGCGCGATCCGAGCCCGTTGAAGACCGCTTCATGCGCTCCGATCCTCCCGAGGATGGGACGACGGTCCTTGGACGCCGGCCTAACCCCACACCAGTGGTCGAGCACTTCGACCTCACGGTCCACCAGACGTTGCAGGCGATCCAACAACAGGTGTCGCGCTCCTTCGGTCGGTCCGCTCCACACCTCATCCCAGGCGAAGGTGGCGCCCACCCGATAGATGTCATCGCCCATGGGCAGGACGAAGACGCCGCGATGCACCGCCTTCGCAAGGTGCAGACCCGGGATGCGCACCGTAAGGCCCTCCCCTTTCACTTGCACTAGACCGGGTACGGCATCGAAGGGGCCTCCGCAATGGACGAGCAGTGGCGCCGCGTGTTCGCCGATACGCACACCATGCTCCGTGCGCTCGATCTCCGATGATCCGACCCGTAGTTCGATCAATTCATCCCGGGCGCTCAAGTGCGCGCGATGGCCCGCGAGCATCGCCCGCACATCCACCCAGGCACAGCGATCGATGATGCCCCGGCCATACGGTTGTGGCAGGCCGTCCAATGCCTGGTCGCTGGTGGTATCCATCCGAATGAAACGACCCGTCTCCGGATCGGAGATACGCAATTGCCAGATGCCGGCCTCCTGTGCCGTTGGGAAGATGGCCACCAGTGGAAGAGGATGCCAGAACAGCTCATCATACCGAAGGCCAAGATCACGGTAGAAGGCGCCCGCGATGGCGAGCATCTCCGAAGCACGCCAGGTGAGCACCGTGCGGCGTAAGGCCACAGGATTCACCAAGCCGGCTGCCACCTCGGAGGCACGCCCCGCGAGCGGCGCATCGAACACCAGCACACGCTTGCCCCGCTGCTGCAGGGTGGCGGACAACACCGTTCCGGCCAGGCCTTGACCGATGATGATGACGTCGTGGGTGAATGCGGTGGACACGAGGTCCAAAGTTCGCTCGATCCGAAGGAGGTGGGCAGGGGCAGTTGCTTCACTTCGTTCGCAATGACAGCAGGGGCAGGGGCAGGAGCAGGGGCAAGTGGTTGTTCGGCGCTACGGCTTTGGGTTGGACTAGTTGGCAGGGGGCAGTAGGCAGGGGGCAGTAGGCAGTAGGCAGTAGGCAGTGGGCAGGGGCAGGGGCAGGGGCAAGTACGGGTACTTGCTGGCGCACCTGAACTGTTACGCCGCCAACAACCGCCGCATGCGATGGAGCAGCTCCTCCTGGTCGTACGGCTTTTGCACCAATTCGTTGGCGCCCGTGCTGCGCACCGTGGCATGCAGGTGTGGCAGGTCGTAGGCCGTGAGCATCATCACCGGGGTGTCGATACCCGTGGCACGCAATTCCTCCACCAGGGCCAGTCCATCGATGTGCGGCAGGCCGAGGTCGATCAGGATGAGGTCCGGCGCCTCTTCCGTGACCAGGGTGAGCAGGCCGCGGCCATCGCGCAGGGCGCTCACCCGCCATCCGGCGTTGAGCAGCCGCTTCTCCAGCAACTTGCGGACAAGCGCGTCATCCTCCACGAGCACGACATGCGGCATGCGTGTGTTACGCAGGAAGGGACCGGAAAGTTCCGCCGGTCAGAGGCCTTCCACCTCCCCGGGCTTGAAGATCCAGAACTTCTGCCCCAGGAAGTTGAAGGCCGAGCAGGTGCCCGTGGCCACCACGAAGGCGATCAGGTACTTCAACGGCCAGCCCGCGAAGAGCGGTTCGTTGAGCAGAAGGTGGAGCATGCCCGAATTGATGCCCACGTTCAACAACAACGATATGCCGTAGACGAGCAGGAAGCGCATCAGACGCCCGGTATCGCGGTCCGTGCGCCGCCAGGTCCAGCGCTTGTTGAACCAGTAGGTGACCGAGAGCCCGCAGAGGAAGGACAGGCACTTGCTCACCGCCTCATTGTCCATCGGTCCACGAAAGGCGTCGTCCGGAATGAGGTTGAGGAAGGTGTAGTAACAGGCCAGGTCGGTGAGCACCGCCAACCCGCCGATCAGCACGAACTTGGTGAGCTGTTTCTTGTTCTCCGAGAGGGCTTTGGCGCGTGCTACGACCATGGCGGCGGCATTGGAGGGACGATCACAACGCCCCGCTTATTCCCTTGAATATATCATTCCCGTTGGCCAGCAACAGCAGGCCGAGCACCAGGATCATGCCGATGAGCTGGGCCACTTCCATCACCTTCTCGGGCGCGGGTCTGCCGGCCACCATCTCGTACAGCAGGAACATCACGTGTCCTCCGTCGAGCGCCGGGATCGGCAGGATGTTCATGAAGGCCAGCACGATGCTCAGGAAGGCCGTCACGTTCCAGAAGGTCTGCCAGTCGCCCCAATCGCCGAAGAGCTGCAGGATGCGCCAGAAGCCGCCCACCTGCTTCGCCCCTTCCTTCGTGCCCAGCAGTTTCATGCTGCGCGCCTGCCCGGTGAGCACCGAGATGCCATGTTCGATGCCCGCCGGGAACGAGGCGAAGAAGCCGAAGGTCTCCTTCCTGGTCTCCAGGGGCTGCGCACCGGCACCGATCAGCCCTTCCGCGCTCACCTGCACCGGGATCAGCATGTAGCCGCCCGCCCGCTGCACGCCCAGCACCACCTCCTCCCCTTTGTGCTCCTTCACTTCCTTCTGGAAGTCGCCGAAGAAGGGCGTGGGCACCTCGCCGATGGCCACGATGCGGTCGTTCAGACGAAGGCTGCTCTGTGCGGCCCCGCCGTCGGGCAGGATGGTGTCCACCACAAAGGGTCGCCGTGGCAGGAACAGCGCGGTACGTTCGCTGCGCAGGATGCTCTGGTCCACACTGTCCGGCAGGCTGATCGTCATCTGCTGGCCGTTCCGGCGTACCATCACCTCGCGGCAATCACCCAGCAGGATGGCGCGCATCAGCCCTTCCATGGTGCCACTGTCGGTGCCGGCACCACCAAGGATCACATCGCCCTCTTCGAAGCCGTAGGCCTTCATCTGGTCGCTTGGATGCACGCCGTACTCCATGCTGCTCAGTGGCAGGGTCTCGCGGCCCCACACGAACATCACCATGCTGTAGATCACCAGGCCCAGCAGCAGGTTCACCACCACCCCGCCGATCATCACGATGAGGCGCTGCCACGCCGGCTTGCTGCGGAACTCCCAGGGCTGGGGCGCTTTCGCCATCTGGTCGCGGTCCATGCTCTCGTCGATCATGCCGCTCAGCTTCACATAGCCACCCAGCGGCAGCCAGCCCACACCATACTCGGTATCGCCCACCTTCTTCTTCCAGAGCGAGAACCACGGGTCGAAGAAGAGGTAGAACTTCTCCACGCGCACCTTGAACCAGCGTGCCGGGAAGAAGTGCCCCATCTCGTGCAGGACGATGAGCAGGGAGAGGCAGAGGATGAACTGCGGGACTTGGGTCAGGAGGATATCCATCCGTTGAAGATCCTTATTTCTCGATGATGGTGGTGGTGGCCTCGCGGGCCAGCCTGCGCGCTTCGGCGTCGCTGGCTTCGAGGGCGGCAAGGTCCGGAACCTGGCTGAAGGGCACGGCATCCAGGACCCTGGCGATCAATCCGGTCATGTCCAGGAAGCCGATCCGCTCCTGCAGGAAAAGCTCGACGGCCACTTCGTTGGCCGCGTTGAGGACGCAGGGTGCGTTGCCGCCGCGCCGCATGGCCTCCAACGCGAGGGCCAGGTTGCCGAAGGCCTCCAGGTCGGGCTGCTCGAAGGTGAACGCCGGGTATGCGGTGAAGTTGAAGCGCGGCCATGCGGTCGGCAAACGATCCGGATAGGCCATGGCGTATTGGATCGGCAATTTCATGTCCGGCAGGCCCAGCTGCGCCTTCATGCTGCCATCGCGGAACTGCACGATGCTGTGGATGATGCTCTGCGGGTGTACGATGATCTCGATCTGCTCCGCCTTCAGGTCGAAGAGCCACCTGGCCTCGATCGCCTCCAGGCCCTTGTTCATCAGGCTGGCGCTATCGATGGTGATCTTGGCGCCCATGTCCCAGTTCGGATGCTTGAGGGCCTGGGCCTTGGTCACCTGCGCGAGTTCAGCGCGCGACCTCCCCCGGAAAGGCCCGCCGCTGGCCGTGAGCACGATCTTCTCGATCGGATTGTGCCATTCGCCCGCCAGGCATTGGAAGATGGCGCTGTGCTCGCTGTCCACCGGGTAGATGTTCACACCCTTCGCGCGTGCCGCCTTGGTCACCAGCTCGCCGGCCACCACCAGGGTCTCCTTGTTGGCCAGGGCGATGTGCTTGCCCGCGTCGATGGCCGCCAGCGTCGGGCGCAGGCCCGCGTAGCCGACCAGGGCGGTCAACACCAGGTCGATGCCGTCCATCCGCACGCATTGCTCCAGCGCGTCCTTCCCCGCGTAGGCCTTGATGCCCGCTGGGAACAGCGCGTCCTTCACCGCATCGAGCTTCGCGGGATCGGCGATCACCACGGCGTTCGGCTTGAACTCGAGCGCCTGCCGGATCAACAGCTCCACGTTGTTGCCACAGCTGAGCAGCTCCACCTGGAAGTGCTCCGGTCGCTCGCGCACCACCTCCAGTGCCTGGGTGCCGATGGAGCCGGTGGAGCCGAGGATGGCGATCTTCTTCATGTGGAATAGGTGGCCGTGCGCAGGTCGGTCATGCACGCACGGTCGCCGGGAAGGGTGCAAAGATCGCGTTTGGCGCCTCAGTCGGCCATCTCCGCCTTGAAGTGCCGTTCGATGCGCGTTCCGGGATTACTCTTCTCCCAAAGGCCATACACCAGTTCGATCCGTTCGATCGGCTCCTCGGAGATCCTGCGCATCCGGAAGAACAACAAGAGGGAGCGCTCCAGGATCCCTGGCGCCACGAGTTCCTTGATCCGATCGTACAGGTGCGGCGCTTTGGTGGCGATGTCCTTGTCGAAGATCTCCAGCTGGACGCGGTGGAGCGGATCGTTCTGAATGTCGATGCGTTGCAATGCGGTATCGCCATTGACCGCGTAGCTGATCCCCATGCTGAGTATCGGCGGGAAGTGCGCAGTATCATCCACCAGCGGTGTCACCAGGAACATGGCCCCGATCGCCAAGGGGTTCCGCTTGTCGAGGTGCGCCACCTTCAGCAATTGCAGGTGAAAAGTGGACACGCTGTCCTGTGCGCTCACCCCGACCGTTCGCACCAGAAGGAAGAGCAGCCACAGGTTCACCAACATGCTTGAACGCGCTCGGTCCATTGCATGAAAGTAGCTCATCCGCGCTTCGCCGCCGCCCGCCGCAACCGGTCGTTGATCGCCCGCCCCAACCCTTCGTCCGGAAAGCGTTCGGCCAGGATCATCCCAGCCCCTGAGGCCTCCAGGTCCCGCAACGCGCCGAAGAAGTTGCGGGCCGCCTCCGCCAGATCACCGGCCGGGGAAAGCACCATCGTGCGCCACACCGCATAGTCCCTTCGCAAGGCGATGACCGCGATCCGCTCATGCGGGTGTTCGGCACGCAGTTGCTCCACATCACCAACCAGCACCGGTATCCGCGGGGCGTAGTGGCTCTCCAGCTGTCCGGGCGCAACAGGCAGGATCCGCGGTGGCGCCATCGCGACCGCACCGATCACTTCCTCCAAGTCCTCGACCGGCACACCTCCGTGGCGGTAAAGCGTCCAGCCCTCCTCCTCCCAGCCGATGATGGTGCTTTCCACCCCCACCACACAGGGTCCGCCATCGAGGATGTAGGGGATGGTTTCCCCGAGCTGGTCGGCCACATGCCGCGCCGTGGTGGGGCTCACATAGCCGAAGGGGTTCGCGCTCGGCGCCGCCAGCGGAAAGGCCAGCTGGGACAGCAGCTCCAGGGCCATGGGATGCGATGGCATCCGCACGCCCACCGTGTCCAGCCCACTGGTCACGATGTCCGGCACCTCCGGTCGCTTGGGGAGGACGAGGGTCAGGGGCCCCGGCCAGAACGCTTTCATCAACTGCTCCGCGCCTTCCGGCAACTCCCTCACCACCAGGCCCAATTGATCCGGGTGGCCGATGTGGACGATGAGCGGATCGAAGCTCGGGCGCGCCTTCGCGGTGAAGACCTTCAACACCGCCTCCGCATCGAAGGCGTTGGC
>JAKQEI010000145.1 GCA_029573495.1 Bacteroidota bacterium
AGACCGGCCATGGCCTTCTCGATGTCCATCGCCGCCCCGTCCACCTCGTGCCCGAAGGCGATGAGGCGTTCCCAGCCTGTGGTGTGTTCGAACAGCATCAGCCGCGTGATGCCCAGGTCCTCGCGGACGATGCGCTCGTAACGGGCCAGCAGGGAGGAACGGTCCTCGGTGTTGTTGATGGCCTTGGTCACCTCCAGCAATGCCTTCAGCTGGAACTCCTTCAGCTCCAATCGCTCCTGGATGCGCTCGAGCCGGGCCATGTCAATCCTTGAGCTTCTTGAAGAGTTCGGGCAGACGGCTCGTGAGCGCGATCTCACGCAGCTTCTGCTTGGATTCGCCCGCTGGTGATCCCAGGTAGCTCTTGCCACCCTCCAAGCTGCTCATCACGCCGCTCTGGCCCAGCAGGACCGCGCCCTTGCCGATCGTCACCTTGCTCGGGATGCCGACCTGCCCCCAGAGCGTGACGCCCTCTTCGATCACCACCGCACCCGCGATGGCCACGTGAGCGCAGATCAGGACGTTCCTCCCGATACGCGTGTCGTGACCCACCTGCACGTGGTTGTCGAACTTGGTGCCGGCACCGATGCGCGTATCCGCGCTCACACCGCGGTCGATGGTGCACAGCGCACCGATCTCCACATCGTCCTCGATCACCACGCTGCCGCCGGGTATCATCTTGTCGTAGCCGCTCGCCCGCTTCTTGTAGTAGAAGGGGTCCGCGCCGATCACCGTGTTCGCGTGGATCGTCACCCGATCGCCGATGGTCGTGTTCTCGTAGATGACGACGCCGGGCATGATCAGGCAATCCGCGCCGATGCGCACGTTCGCCCCGATGACGACGGATGGATGGATCTCCGTTCCATCGCCCACCACGGGGTCGGCACTGTCCCATGCCTGACGGGGCATGGCGGCGCGCACCAGCTTGTTGTATTCGCCGCAGGGATCGGTGCAGATGATGATGGCCTTGCCCGCCGGTGGTTCCACCTCCTTGTTGATGAGGATGGTGGTGGCCGCACTGTTCAAGGCCTTGTCGTAGTACTTCTCATGGTCCACGAAGACCAGGTCGCCGGCCTCCACGCGGTTGATCTCGTTGAGGCCCGTGACGAGGATCGAGGTGTTGCCTTTGGCCGTGGCGCCGATCTGCGCGGCGAGGTCTTCGGCGGTGCGTGGTGGGTGGAGCCGCATGGGTGGCGGCAAAGGTAACCGGCGGGCTCCACCCCCTTGAACGAAGAAGCCCCTTCACCACCGGCGAAAGGGCTTCCAGGAAAGAGCTTGGTCTACTTCTTCACCCGGTCCATGTACTCGCCGGTCTCGGTGTCCACCCGAACGATGGTGCCGATCTCCACGAAGCTGGGTACGCTCACCTCCGCACCACCGGCCAGGGTGGCCGCCTTCATCACCTTGTTGCTGGTATCGCCCTTCACCACGTTCTCGGTGTAGGTCACCTCCAGCTCCACCACTTTGGGGGGGCGTGCGAAGATGGGCGTGTCGCTCTCAAAGCCCACCTGCACGATCATCTCCTCCTTCATGAAGCGGATGGCCTCGCCGAAGAGCGCCGCCGGCACGTATTTCTGATCGAAGGTCTCCTGGTCCATGCACACCAGGTTGTCGCCCTCGCGGTAGAGGTATTGCAGCTCGTGGATCTCCACACGCAGCAGTTCCACCGTCTCGCCACTACGGAAGCGGTTCTCGGCCAGCTTGCCGTTGCGCAGGTTGCGCATCTTGCCCTGGTAGAAGGCGCGCAGGTTGCCCGGCGTGCGGTGCTGCCATTCCATGATCTGGCAGATGTCGCCGTTGTAACGGATGAACGAGCCGATGTTGACGTCAGCGGTGGTCGCCATGAGGGAGGGATTCAGAGTTCGGGCCGCGAAAATAGGCTTTTGCGATGGAGTGGGTTGTTCGGAAGCACACGATGGATCCATGGGGGAAGGCCTTCGGAGGCTGCGGCTATCTTTGGCGACCTTCCGCCGACCATGATCCAGGACCCCGCCACCTCCACCGTGCTCATCACTGGTGGCGCGGGTTTCGTCGGCTCCAGCTTCGCCCTGCACTGGAAGGGGCGATACCCGGGCTCCCACGTGATCGCGATGGACAACCTGAAGCGCCGTGGCAGCGAGCTGAACCTGGCCCGCCTGAAGCAGGCCGGGGTCACCTTCGTGCATGGTGATGTGCGGCAACCCGCCGACCTGATGAGCCTGCCCACGATCGATGCGCTGGTGGAATGTTCGGCGGAACCTTCCGTGATGGCGGGTTACGATGGAAGCACACGGTACGTGGTCGATACCAACCTGCTGGGCACGGTGAACTGCCTGGAACTCGTGGCGCGGGACAAGGCCGACCTGGTCTTCCTGAGCACCAGCCGTGTGTATCCGATGGATGCGCTCAACAACGCCTGCGCCGTGCAGGATGGTCGTTTCGCGCCGCTGCCGGATGCTGGTGTGACCGGCCTCTCCAACGAAGGGGTGGCCGAGGACTTCCCCTTGAACGGGCTGCGGTCGCTGTACGGGACCACGAAGCTCGCGAGTGAACTGCTGATCGCGGAGTACGCTGCCATCCATGGGTTCCGCTGGGTGGTGGACCGCTGCGGGGTGATCGCCGGACCATGGCAGATGGGCAAGACGGATCAGGGCTTCATCATCCTATGGCTCTCCCGACACCTTTGGGACCTCCCGCTGCGCTACACGGGCTATGGCGGAAGGGGTGCTCAGGTGCGCGACGCCCTGCACGTCCAGGACCTGTGCGAACTCGTGCAGCTGCAGCTCGAAGGCATGGACGTGGTGAACGGTCAGGTGCTCAACGCCGGCGGGGGTGTGAAGAACGCCGATGCGCTGCTTGGCTTCACCGAACGCTGTGCGCGGATCACGGGGCGCGCCATCTCGATAGGCTCGGATCCGGCCGATCGACCCGGCGACCTGAAGTACTACGTCACGGACAACCGCCGGATCACCGCGCTCACGGGCTGGGCGCCGAAGCGGGATCTGGACACCCTGCTGGACGACTCGCTCGCCTGGTTGAGGCAACATGAAGACCAATTGCGCGTCATCCTCGCGCCCTGATAGCAACCTCGCGTGCGCACCGTTCTCATCACCGGCTCCGGAGGCCTCATCGGCAGTGCCGCCGTCGATCACTTCAAGGAACACTTCGACCTGGTCATCGGCCTGGACAATGACATGCGTGCCGTGTTCTTCGGTCCCGAGGCCAGCACGCGCTGGAACGTGGAGGACCTGCAGGAGCGCGTGACCAACTACAGGCACCATCAGGTGGACATCCGCGACCGGGAAACGGTGGACCGGATCTTCGCGGAGCACGGCAAGGACATCGAACTCGTCGTGCATACCGCCGCACAGCCGAGCCACGACAAGGCCGCACAGATCCCCTTCCTGGACTTCGAGGTGAACGCCAACGGGACCCTCAACCTGCTGGAGAGCACGCGCGCGCATTGCCCGGAGGCCACCTTCATCTTCACGAGCACCAACAAGGTCTACGGCGACAACCCGAACTTCCTGCCCCTGATCGAACGGGAGACCCGCTGGGAGGTCGATCCTTCCCACCCGTACGCGGCGGAGGGTATCGATGAACAGATGAGCATCGACCACACGAAGCACTCGCTCTTCGGGGCCAGCAAGGTGGCGGCCGATGTGATGGTGCAGGAGTATGGACGTTACTTCGGCCTGCGCACAGGGATCTTCCGGGGCGGATGTCTCACCGGCCCGCGCCACAGCGGAGCCCAACTGCACGGCTTCCTCAGCTACCTCATGAAGTGCGCGATCACCGGAACGGCGTACACCATCTTCGGATACAAGGGCAAGCAGGTGCGCGACAACATCCACAGCGATGACCTCGTGTCGATGTTCCACCACTTCCACCGCGCACCCCGGCCCGGTGAGGTGTACAATGCCGGCGGTGGACGGTACAGCAATGTGAGCATGATGGAGGCACGTGCGCTGTGCGAGGAGATCACCGGCAAGCGGATGGACATGCACTACAGCGACCAGGCCCGCATCGGCGACCACATCTGGTATGTGAGCGATGTCCGGAAGTTCCAGGAACACTATCCTGACTGGAAGTACCGCTATGGGTTGAAAGAGACGCTCGTGCAGATCTTCGAGGAGATGACCGCCCGTGGGCGTTGATGTCGATCTTGGTCCCCGCGACCGATCCCATGAGACTGAGCGTCGTCATACCAGCCCACAACGAAGAGGGCAGCGTGGAGGAGACCGTCCGTGCCGTGCACGACGAACTGGTGGCGGAACGGATCGACCATGAGCTGGTGGTGGTGAACGACCACAGTCGGGACCGTACCGGGGAGATCCTCTCGGAACTTCAGCGTTCCATCCCTGAACTGGTGGTGGAGGAGAACCCTGGTCCGGGCGGATACGGCTATGCAGTGCGGTGTGGATTGGAACGCGCCGGTGGTGAGGCCATCGCCGTGATGATGGCCGACCTGAGCGACTCCCCGGCCGACCTGGTCCGCTTCTATCGCAAGATGCAGGAGGGCTATGATTGTGTCTTCGGATCGCGTTGGATGCGGGGAGGCGAGGTCATCGATTATCCGCTCCTGAAGCGATGGATGAACCGCATCGCGAACAACATCATCCGCCTCGTCTTCCGCCTGAAGTACGACGACTGCACCAATGCGTTCAAGCTGTATCGGCGCTCCACGGTCGAAGGCCTGAAGCCCTTCCTCTCACCGCACTTCAACCTCACGCTCGAGCTGCCGCTGAAGGCCATCGTGCGGGGCTACACCTACACCGTACTACCCAACAGCTGGCGGAATCGGAAGACGGGCGAGAGCAAGTTGCGCATCAAGGAGATGGGCAGCCGCTACTTCTTCATCATGCTCTACTGCCTCATCGAGAAGTACTTTTCCCGTGGCGACTTCAAGAAGCGCTGAACGGATGCACCGCGTGTTGAGGACCGACCACACCATCAATTGGCCGAAGGACTGGAGAGCCTTCCTGCTGCTGCTGCTCATCACGCTCGCGTTCTGGCGCGTCGATGTGAACTTCTTCTGGCGTGACGACTGGAATTTCCTGTCCGACATGCGCGATCCACCCGTCGCCTATTTCATCCAGGACCATTTCGGGCATGTGAAGCCCTTGTTCAAGCTCACCTTCTTCGCGCAGCTCCAGGTCTTCGGCACCAACACCATCTTCTACGCGTACTACAACCTGCTGTTCGTGGCACTCGGTGCCTATGCCATGTTGCGGCTCTTGCTGCGGCTCACCTCGGTCACCGCCGCGTGGGTCACCACCATCGCCCTGCTCATCCACCCGCTCATGTTCAATCATGTGGGCTGGACCTTCGAGCAATGCATCTCGCAGCACCTCTTCTTCCAGGTGCTGGCGGTGTGCTGTTTCGTGGCCTGGGTGCAGGAGCGCCGACGTGCGGATCTTCTGGCCACCGTCGCCTGGTCCGTCGTGCAGAACTATTTCTTCGGGAACGGGCTCTTCCTCCCGATGCTCTTCGTGGCCGGATGTCTGCTGTTCGTGGAGGACAGGCGTGAGCGCCTGAGGGCAGCTGGGTATTTCGTTGGACTCTTCCTCCTCTTCATCGCCATCCAACTCGGCCTGGGTGGTGATCGAGCGGGCATGCCTTCGACCGTGGAGGACCTGCTCGGACTTTTCTCCGGCAGCATTCATCTCCTGGGTATCGATTCGGCGCGGGCCTTCTTCATCCAGGAGACGGCCTTCGGTGCTGCGACCACCTGGCTATCTATCGCCCTGTTCACGGGTCTCGTCGCCCTCGCCGTCCTGCGCAAGGACCGGGACCAACGGATCGCCTGGTTCCTCGTGCTGTGGTTCGGGGTCGCCTTCTGCTCCGTGCCCTTGGTGCGCCGTGGGGACCTGCTGCTCCGTACTATCCCCCACTACTATTCCATCCTCTGCATGATACCGCTCGGCTTCATCGGGGAGCATGCCCTCGGTGGCCGGTCGTGGTGGAGCATCGTTCCACGGAAACTGATGCTGACCGGTGTGGCCGGGCTGTTGCTGGTCGTCTTCCTCCTGGATCGACAACTCATGGCCATGGTCTCCTTCCGCAGCTTCCGGAATGAACAGGCCATGATGCGCAGCCTGCAGGACGGCACACCCTACAAGGGTTTCGACGAGCCGTACTTCCGTGCGGACAAGGACAAGGTGGAGGATCCGCTGGGCATCTATCGGTATTGGCGCGAACGGGATCGTTTCCGGCTGCCCATCGGTTACGCCAATGAGCCATCGAACTGGACGCGCACCACGCCGCTCTCCGAGGAATAGCCCTACTAGGACTTGAAGCGGCCGACCTCGATGGTCGTGTCACATAGTTCGTGCTCCTGCGCGAGGTGGTTGCTGGCCACCACCAAGGTTCGCTGACCAACGTGTTCGCGTACCAGTGAGCGATACCAGCTGATCGCCTGCGCGTCAAGGTTGCTCGTCGGCTCGTCCAGGAGGAGAAGGGGCGTGTCGCTCAGGATGGCCAGCGCGAGTTTCAGGCGCTGCTTCATGCCGCTGCTGAAGTGCACGACCTGCTTCTCCTTGGCGCCCTCCAGGTAGGCGATCCGCGCGACGTCCTCGGGAGTGATGCCGGGTAACAATGGCTTGAACCGCGCGTGGAAGCCGATGACCTCGCGAAGGCTCAGATCCTCGTACAGGCCGAGGTAGGGTGCTGCGATGGCGACGTGCCGGTAAACCTCTTCCTGCGGCAGGATGCGCCCCTGATGCTGATGCTGGATGGAACCTTCCGTGGGGATCATCGCGCCACCGATCACCTGCAGCAAGGTGCTCTTGCCACTGCCGTTCGGCCCAAGGATGGCCGTGCGACTTCCGGCTTGAAGCGTGAGGTCCACACCGCGAAAGACCACTTCCCGACCGAAGTGTTTGGCGACTTTCGATAGAATTACCTCCATGTGCTCATGCGGACATCAAGCTCCGGCGGGGCAGGTTGTGCCCATGTTGTATGCGCGATCCCGCAGAGCCATGACATGGAGGAATTACCATCACGCTGGAATTTCATGGTCACATGAGCACATGTCCACATGGGCACATGTCTTCACTCCGCCAGCCCGCGCATGATGCCTTTCGGGCTGTTGTTGATGAAGTCCAGGATGATGCCGCGTTCCGGGCTGCGGGGGAGGCCCTGCATCACGTTCTGCACCGCACGTTCCACGTTGTTGTTGCGCACGAAGATCTCCCGGTAGATGTCCTCGATGCGCGCGATGGCATCATCGGCATAGCCCCGCCGGCGCAGGCCCACCACGTTCACGCCCACGTAGCTCAACGGCTCACGGGCCGCCTTCACGAAGGGAGGCACGTTCTTGCGCACCAACGAGGCGCCCGCGATGAAGCTGTGTGCCCCGATGTGGATGAACTGTTGCACCGCCACGTTTCCCTCCAGGATGGCCCAGTCGTCGATGGTCACGTGGCCGGCGAGGTTCACGCTGTTGGCGATGACGATGTTGTTGCCCAGGATGCAGTCATGCGCGAGGTGCACGTAGGCCATGAGCAGGCAGTTGCTGCCCACCGCGGTCTTCATGCGGTCCGCCGTGCCGCGGTTGATGGTGACGCACTCGCGCACCGTGGTGCCATCACCCACCTCGGCCGTAGTGTATTCACCGGCGAACTTCAGGTCCTGCGGAATGGCGCTGATCACTGCTCCGGGGAAGATGCGGCATTCGCTGCCGATGCGCGCGCCATCCATCAGCACCGCGTTGGAGCCGATCCAGGTGCCGTCACCGATCTCCACATCGCCGCTGATCGCCGCGAAGGGTTCAATGGTCACGTCCTTGCCGATCCGTGCGTCGGGGTGGACATAGGCCAGCTTGGAGATGCTCATCGTGCCTCGGCCTTGGCGGGTTCGTCCTTGGGGGCCTTGTCCCGTGCGATCTGGGCCATCATCTCGGCCTCCACGGCAGGCTGCCCGTTCACATAGCCCACGCCCCGCATGTGTACGATGCCGCGGCGGATGGGCGTGATCAGCTCCAGGCGGAACACCAGCGTGTCCCCAGGGATCACCTTGCGCCGGTAGCGGATGCCATCGGTCTTCAGGAAGTAGGTGGTGTAGTTCTCCGGGTCGGGTACCTTGCTCAGCGCGAAGATGCCGCCCACCTGCGCCATGGCTTCCACCTGCAGCACGCCCGGCATCACCGGATTGCCCGGGAAGTGGCCGGTGAACTGCGGCTCGTTCATCGTCACGTTCTTCACCCCCACGATGCTGTTGTCATCCATGCTCATGATCTTGTCCACGAGCAGGAAGGGATAGCGGTGCGGCAGCATCTTCTCGATCGCCTGGATGTCGAAGAGCGGCTCCTTCGTGAGGTCCATATGCGCCACCGGGTTCTTCTCCTCCTCGCGGATGCGTTCCTTGATGCGCTTGGCGAAGCTGGTGTTGCCGAAGTGGCCGGGGCGCGCGGCCAGGATGTGGCCCTTGATCGGCCGGCCCACCAGCGCGAGGTCGCCCACGATGTCCAGTAGCTTGTGCCGCGCGGGCTCGTTGAAGAACTTGAGGTCGGTGGTGTTCAGCACGCCGTTCCTGCGCACTTCCACCTCCTGATATTCACGCCCCAGCGCCTTTGCGAGGTCCTTCAGCTGCTCCTTGGTCGTGCCCTCGCGGTCCTCCAGCACGATCGCATTGTTCAGGTCGCCACCCTTGATCAGGCCGGCCTTGGCCAGCTGCTCCAGCTCGCGCAGGAAGACGAAGGTGCGGCACGGCGCGATCTCCTCCTTGAACTCCTCCGCCCGGTACATGCTGGCGTGCTGGGTGCCGAGCACGGGACTGTTGTAGTCAACCATCACCGTCAACCGGAACTCGCCGCCGGGGGTGGGTACACCCAGCATCTCGGTGCCGCGTTCCTGGGTCTCGAACCAGATCGGCTCCTTCAGGACGAACCAGTTGCGGCGGGCGTCCTGTTGCTCCAGGCCCACCCCCTCGATCGCATGCACGAAGGGCAGGGCACTGCCATCCATGATCGGGATCTCCGGACCACTCACCTGGATCAGGCAGTTATCCACCCCCAATGCGTAGAGGGCGCTGAGCACGTGCTCCGTGGTGTTCACCGTCACGCTTCCCTTGCCTAGGGTGGTGCCGCGCGCAGTGCTCACCACCAGGTCGGCATCCGCGTCTATAATGGGTTCGCCGTCCAGGTCGGTGCGCTGGAACTTGTACCCATGCCCCACCGGCGCGGGCCGCAGGGTCAGGGTGACGGGAACGCCGGTGTGCAGGCCCACGCCCTTGAGGATGGCGCTGCCCTTGAGGGTGTGCTGGAAGTCGCTCATGCCGCAGGACCGGGTCCGGTCCGTCCCGGGCCCCGATCGTTCCGGGCGAAGGTAGAGGTCAGCGCTGTTCCAGCTACTTCCTCAAGCCGGCTTCCAGCTGCGCCCGCAGGGCCGCCAGTTCCTGCTCCAGGGCCTCGATCCGCCGCTTCAGGTCGGGGAGCTTGCGGTACACCACGAAGCTGCGGTCATGCAGGCTCTTCTTGAAGGCCGGGGAGCCCTGCACGGTCTCGCCGTCGGGGATGTTGCTCGCAATGCCGCTCTGCGCCGCGATGCGCACCCGGTCGCCTATCACCAGGTGCCCGGCGATGCCCACCTGCCCGCCGATCTGGGTGTGGTGGCCCACCTTGGTGCTGCCCGCGATCCCCGCCTGGGACACCACCACACTGTGCGCCCCGATCTCCGCGTTGTGGCCCACCTGCACCAGGTTGTCCAACTTGGTGCCCGTCCGGATGATGGTGTGGCCCATCGTTGCCCGGTCGATCGTGGTGTTCGCACCGATCTCCACGTGGTCCTCAATGATCACGTGGCCCACCTGCGGCATCTTCTCGTAGCTGCCATCGCTGCGGGGCACGAAGCCGAAACCGTCCGCCCCGATCACGCAGCCGCTGTGGATCACGCAATGGGCCCCGATCACCGTCTGGTGGTACAGTTTCACTCCTGCATGCAGGCGGGTGTCGGTCCCAACGCTGCACCGGTCGCCGATGTAGCTGTTCGGGAAGATCTTCACCCCATCGGCCAGTTCCACGTCATCACCCACGTAACAGAAGGCCCCGATGTACACGTTCTTGCCGATGCGCGCCTTCGGGCTCACATAGCTGGGCTGCTCGTAACCCTTCTTCTCGTATTGCAGCTCGGCGTTGCGCTCCAGCAACTGCGTGAAGGCCATGCGCGCATCGTTCACCCGGATCAGGGTGAGGGTGCGGGGCAGGGGACGGGCCGCCTGGAAGTCCTTGTTCACGATGGCGATGGTCGCCTTCGTGGCATAGATGTACTCGGTGTACTTCGGGTTGCTCAGGAAGGTGAGGGTGCCGCTGCGCGCCTCCTCGATCTT
>JAKQEI010000147.1 GCA_029573495.1 Bacteroidota bacterium
GGCGAAGACCATGAAGTTCTCCTCATCGCTGTTGAAGATGAGGTAGCTCTCGGGCCAGAGCGGTACATCGTTCGGGGTGATTGTGATGCTCATGCATCCGCCGGGCAGGCACAGGTCCACGCTGCCGACGCCGAACGCTTCGGCAGGCATGATGATGTCCCCTTCAAGCGACCCGCCGGGGTGCGTGATCACGTAATGCGCGGTGCCGGAATCGTTCTCATCCAGGGTGTATGCGAAGAGCGTGAAGCCGCTCTGCACCGAAGGGTCCGCGTCATCGCAGTCGCCGCTCACGGCCGCGCTGTTGGGCGGCTGGGTGCAGGCCGTGCCAAGGGAACTAGAGCCCACGCCATCGCCATCGTTGTCCGCGAACCATTCCTGCGCGCTGGCGCACGGACCAGGGCAGGTGGCGTTGGGGTCGTAGTCGCAGGCGTTGATATCCATGCAACCGATGCTGGTGGTGCAGGCGCTGCGGCAGCCGCAGCGCGCATTCAACAGGGCCGTTGCCGCGATGGGGTCGTAGTTGAACTGGCCTGTGTAGGGCAGGGCATCGGACAGCGGATAGAGCATCGTCACCGAGCGGTCCGGACAGATCATCAGCAGGGTCGGTACCGCATTGTCATACAGACCGAGCGCTCCGTACATCGTGGCGAATGCTTCCACATCATTGATGATCACCGGCCATTCCGCCGCAGCGATGAAGGGCGTGAGCGAACCGGCACTCTGGTCGATCGCCACCTGCACCATGCGGATGTGATCGGTGCCGTTCGGGCCCATGTGTGCGTTCCAATCCTGCAGGAAGTCGCTTTGCAACATCTGGATGCTCGGTGCGCACCAGGCCGCGAAGAGATCGAGGATCACCGTCCTGCCCTGTGCGAGCAACGCGTACAGTTCCACGGTATTCCCTTCACTGTCCAGCGCGGTCCAGTTCGGGGAGTACACCTCATCGCCGTTCGTTGTGCTGCCCTGCGCACAGCTTCCATCGGGGCAGATGGCGTTGGGGTCGTAGTTGCAGGCCATGGGATCGGTGCAGCCGCTCTGGAAGTCGAAGTCGATGCCGTCCGTGATGCCGTCGCAGTTGTTGTCGAGGCCATCGCACAGCTCCAGAGCACCGGGGTGGATCAAGGGGTCATCATCATCACAATCACCGGTCTGTTGCACGAAGCCCGGACCCGGATCAGTGCAGGATACCGCGCCCGCTCCGTTCTCGCCCCAGCCATCCCCATCGCTGTCCGCATACCAGATGAAGTCCTCGTCCACCGCGCCGTCGCAATCGTTGTCCACACCGTCGCACACTTCCGCGGCGGTCGGATGCACGGCCGGATCGTTGTCGTCGCAATCGCTGCCGGCCCACCAGCCGTCGCCATCGGCATCCGTCTGGCCCATGCAGCTCACGAAGGGCTGTCGGCAGCCGAACTGGTTCTGGCAGAGCGCACAGGCTTCCGGACCCTCATTGCATGGCCCAAGGCAGTTGTCGATCACACAGGCGTAATAGGTGTCGAGGCAGGTCACGCAGATCGCCCCGATGGGCACGCCGTTCGACTGCATGCATGCGCTCACGCAGCCCGGATCACCGAAGCCGCACTCGCCCACGCATTGACCGTACACTTCCAGCAACAACTGCTGGTTGTCGGCCGCCCAAGCCTGCTCGGTGAGGTCGCAGCTGCTGCAGCCGTTGCCGGGGAAGATGTTCTCGTCCGTATCGTCGCAATCGCCGCCTTGGAAGGCGAGGCCGGGGCCGGGTGTGCAGATCACGCTCTCCGTGCCGTCCACACCGAAGCCGTCGCCGTCGGCATCCACGTACAGGATGAAGTCCTCGTCCACCGCGCCATCGCAGTCGTTGTCAAGCCCGTCGCAGAGCTCGGGGACACAGCCTCCGCTTCCGCAGTCACCGCCATCGTTGTCGAATTCCGGACAGTTAAAGAAGATGAAGTTGCCCTCCCACTCGAAGCTGCCGTCGTCGCAGGTGCCATCACCGATCCAATCGATCGGTGCGCAGTTGCCGTTGCAGTCCTCGATCTCGCCCGGCGGACAGAAGCCCGAGGTGCTGCCCTGACAGGTGCAGCTCACGGTGACCACATCGTTCGTCGTGTTCGGATCGCCGTCATCGCACGGTGCGTTGAACACGGTGAGGTTCGGGTCGTTGTCGTTGCAGTCGCCCGGGGTGTTGATCATGCCGGGGATCGGCTCGCAGCTGAACTGCTCGGTGGCCACATCGCCGAAGCCGTCACCGTCCACATCGGTGTACCAGAGGAAGTCCTCGTCCACCGCGCCATCGCAATCGTTGTCGATGGCATCGCATAGCTCCACCGCATCGGGGTTGAGCGCCGCATCGGCATCGTCACAATCGCCGATGAGTAGCACGGTGTTCGGTGGTTGCTCGCAGGACAGCACGCCGCTGCTTTCCACACCGTAGCCGTCACCATCACCATCGAAGAACCAGAAGCCAGCACCATTCTCATCCACCTGGCCGTCGCAGTTGTTGTCGATCCCATCGCCGCCCTGGCAGAGGTCGGGTGCGTTGGGGCTGATGTCGGCATTGGTGTCGTC
>JAKQEI010000183.1 GCA_029573495.1 Bacteroidota bacterium
TTTTTTCATCGTTCTTTTTCCACAGGAGCTCTTCCATGCGCACTTCCCTCATCGCCCTGGCCGCAGCCGCCACCCTCGCCACCGGCATCGCCCAGGCCGAGCCGGCCAACTACGCCATCGACCCCACGCACACCTTCGTGACCTTCGAGATCAGCCACTTCGGCGCCACCGTGAACCGTGCCCGCTTCGACAAGAAGCAAGGCTCCGTGCAACTGGACAAGGCCGCCAAGTCGGGCAAGGTGGAAATCAGCTTCGACACCACGTCGGTGAACTCCGGCACCCCGGCCTTCGACAAGCACCTGCAGAGCGCCGACCTGTTCGACTCCGCCAAGCACCCCACGATGAAGTTCGTGGCCGACAAGTTCGTCTTCAACGGTGACAAGGTCGCCAGCGTCGAAGGTCAGCTCACGCTGCTGGGCAAGACCGGCCCGTTGACCCTCAAGGCCAACCAGTTCAACTGCTACGACAGCCCCATGCTCAAGCGCGAGGTCTGCGGCGGCGACTTCGAAGCCACCATCGACCGCACGCAGTGGGGCATGAACTACGGCGTGGAATGGGGCTTCCCCAAGAACGTGCGCCTGATCGCCCAGATCGAGGCCGTCAAGCAGTAAGCACACCGTGCGACGGGACGTGATGGCATAAAATCACCGTCCCACACCCTGCCACACCAGGTGGCGCAGCGGCATCCCGAGGGATGCCGTTGTTCTTTCAGAGACCCACCGTACCCATGAACGATCCTGTCCAGCAACCCGGCCTGCAGTCCCTGTCCAAATCCTTCGAGCCCGCCGCTCTGGAAGCCCATTGGGGGCCTGAATGGGAAAAGCGCGGCTATGGAGTCGCCGGTTTCCGGGGCACCGGCACGCCCGAGGCGGGCCAACCCGCGTTCTGCATCCAGCTGCCGCCGCCCAACGTGACGGGCACGCTGCACATGGGCCATGCGTTCAACCAGACCATCATGGACAGCCTCACGCGCTACCACCGCATGAAGGGCTTCAACACCACCTGGGTGCCTGGCACCGAC
>JAKQEI010000191.1 GCA_029573495.1 Bacteroidota bacterium
AGGGTGATGCACACACTGTCGATGCGTTCGATGACCCCTTCGTCATCACCCACGCGCACGTGCATGCCCGGCTTGAAGCGCTCGTTGCCGTAATAGCTGCCCAGGATGTTGCTGAGCACGTCCCGCGCCGCCACGCCATAGGCCACCCCGAAGGCCAGCAGCAGGCCCGCGAGGATGATCTGGATGTTCGTCGTGATCAAACTGGTATCCACACCGGCCACGTTCAGCGCGGTGATGGAGGCGAAGAGCACGGTGATCACCGCGAGGATCCGACCCACGATCCGACCCGCCGAGAGTTCCATCACGTTCCCGATCTGGCTGATCAGGCGGCTCACCTTGTCGGCGCCCCACAGCCCCAGGAAGAGGATGGCCACGGCGGTCAGGAGGGTGGGCAGGAAGGAGAAGGCCCGTTGCACGGCGCGGCTCACCAGGTCGAGGCCCATCACATCGGAGGCACCGAGCACCGTGAGGAGGAGCAAGGACCACCAGGTGATACCGGCCACGAGTTGTGAGGGACGCAGGCCGCCGAACCGGGCGATGGCGCGATCGACGCCGGACCTCCGGGCCAAGGGGTCCACGGTGCGTTCACCGATGCGCAGGACCACCCATTTGACCAGCCGTGCGAGCAGGAGGCCGATAAGCAGCACCAGCAGCCCCGTCAGGATCGCCGGCATCCGGTCGATCAAGGCCGTCGCATAGGCGTTAAAGGCATGGGGCAGTCGCTCTTGGAAGAAGTCCATATCCATCAGGTTCTGGTTGGTTCGTTGGTGGGGTCGTCCGATCCGGGGCCCTTACCGGCACGCGAAGATCGGCTGCCCAGGATCCGCACCCGCTCGAAAAGCGCCGCGCTGGGATCGGCCACGAAGAGCTGCAACATGCGCATGAGCATCATCACGAACTTCACGCTGCCCAGCACCTCTCCGCGCAGGTGGGCCGGTGGCAGGTCCGTGGACCGGATGATCTTGAACGGGTTGGCGCTCATGGTTCTTCCGGGAATAACTGGTGGTACAGTACCAGGGCACGCTCGCGGGCACGCATGGTGCGCATCTTCACCGCGCTCTCCCCCACACCCAGCACCTCCATCATGTCCTTCACGGACAGTTCATCCTGGTACTTCATGAGCAGGATGCCCCGGTCCGCGGGGTCCATGGCCTCGAGCACCATCGGCAACCGGTCGGTGCGGATCGCGAGCAGCTCCGCTTCGTACCGGTCCTCGGCACCATCCTCCACCCCGTGATCATCCTCCACCTCGGTGGTCCGGTGCTTCTGGTCCTTGCGCAGGTGGTCCAGGCAATAGTTATGGGTGATGCTGTACAACCAGGTCCCGAACTTGCTGCGATGGTCGAACTTCGAGAGGTTCACGAAGGCTTTGAGGAAGATGTCGTGGGTCAGGTCCTTCGCGATCTCGTTGTTCCGGGTCATGGCCATGCATTTCTGGAAGACCTTGGTCGAATAGCGGTCATACAACACCCCGAACCGCTCCGCATCCATGCGATGCTGCAACTCCACGACGATCTCCTCGTCACGAAGCTGTTCCACAGCGGCGGGCTTCTTCCGGAACAACAAAGGGGAGAGCGTATTCGGGGTTTGGACGCGGCGTTCAGAAAAGGTCACACCCCCCGGGTCCGAAGGCAGCATTACGGCCAGCGAACAGGCCTTGGCAGCCTCGGAAGCAAGCTGCTAAGCTGCCACGCCGGGTGATCACGGAAGGTGACGATCGTCACTTTTGCTGCGCGTTCTTCATCCCCCCGTTGCGCCCGCCGCATGGCCAAGCCAGGACCTCCCCCAGGTCTTCCACCTTTCCCCATCAAGGATCGGGTCGGCCCGGAAACAGAACAGGGTCCCTTTCGAGACCCTTGTTGTCCTGGGTGATCGGCCGCAAAAGCCGGTCGGTGGACCGTGTGGGCAATGCCGGATTCGAACCAGCGACCCCTACCTTGTCGAGGTAGTGCTCTGAACCAGCTGAGCTAATTGCCCCAATGGGGCTGCGAAAGTAGGGAACAGCCACGGATGCCGTACACGCCACCTGCATCGGGATCATCCTTCCCATGCGACTGACCCCGATCATGGCCGCTATGTCGAGCAGGATTACCTTTGCAGCCGTTCCAGCCATGCCCCCCGCCAAGACCTCCAGTGGACGCATCTTCCAGAACCCTTTCCTGGAAGCCCTCACGCGCACCCACATCGCCGTTCCGCTCACCATCTTCTTCGGCCTTGGTGCGGTCTCCGGCTATGCCTCGGTCCATCTGCTGGGCTTCGACGTGGTGAGCACGCTCTCGCTCTACCTCGCTGGAGCCCTCTTCTTCACCTTCATCGAGTACATCGCCCACCGTTACCTCTACCACATGGGCACGGGCAACAGCGCCCGCAAACAGCGCCTGCAGTATGTGATGCATGGCGTACACCACGACCACCCGCGCGACAAGAAGCGGCTGGCGCTCCCGCCGGTGGTGTCCGTGGTGCTGGCCACCCTTTTCATGGGCCTCTTCCGGCTGGTGCTCGGCCCCAGCGGCATCGCCTTCGGCGGTGGCTTCATGACCGGCTACGCCACCTACCTGATGGTGCACTACGCCGTGCATACCATGAACCCGCCGAAGAACCTCTTCGGTGTGCTCTGGCGCCACCACAACCTGCACCACTATGTGGGGGACGAAGGCGCCTTCGGGGTGAGCTCACCGCTCTGGGACCATGTCTTCGGCACCATGCCCGTGGACCCGAAGGCCAAACGCCAGGCGGCGCAAGCCTGAGCCGTCCATGCCCGGGCGGGTCCATCGTGTTCGGAGATGGTTGAACCCGCAGAGCGCCGGACTTGTCTGTTGGTCCATGCTCGTTGTCAGTTGTGCGGCACCCGATACCACCGGTGTGCGGCTCATCGGCCACGCTGGGCTGGGACCAGCTGGTGAGCATCCCATGAACAGCGAGGCGGCGATCCGAGCCGCACTTGCCAAGGGCCTCGACGGCGTGGAGATGGACGTTCAGCTCACCGCGGATTCGGTGCTGGTGGCGCATCATGACATGGCCTTGTCCGGGCCGGTGTGCGTGGGTCGCATCGCCGACCACGACTGGCAGACCTTGGAGGGCTGCGCGCTTCCTGGGGTGCAGGGAGGATTCCAAGGTGTCCGCCCCGACCGCTTGCTGAACCGCCTGGCGAAGGAGTACCCCAAAGCGGAGTTCACCCTCGACGTGAAGCTGGATACCGAAGACGACTGGTGGACCTACCTCCATCGTTTCACCCGCGCCATCGCCCGGTTGGAGCGGGAAGCGGGGCTGGAAGGACGCTTGATCGTGGAGTGCCGCACCATCGATCTGCTGCGTGCCATGGCCGAGGATGCGCCGGCCATCCCCTGCTACTTGATCGTTGATCGACCGGAACGGGCGGTCAGCACCGCGCTCGGCCTGCGCTGCACAGGGATCACCATGCCGATGGATGCGCTCGACACCGAGCACGCCGCACACATCCACGAGGCAGGTCTGAGGCTCACGGTCTTCGGCGTCAGTGGCACTTGGTCCTTGCGACAAGCGACGCAATTGAAGCCCGACCGCATCCAGGTGGACGAGTGAGCGCCATCGGAGGGGGCGGTGGAGTGTACCGCTCAGTGCAGGTGCACCAGCTTCAACCCCTCCTGTTCAAGCATCACGGCATACTCGTTCCGGAAGCCGTTCTCCGGCCCGGTCCGGCTCATGCGGAAGCCCATGTGCAAGGGCTCCACGGTCACCTCGGCGAAGTGGTCGGTGAAGCCGAGGCCTTGGGTGAACAGGGCCTTCAAGTAGTAGAAGGTCACGTCGAAACCGAGCAGGGCATAGCCGTCCACATCGGTCTTGAAGCGTTCCTGAAAGGTGCGGAGGAAGGCGTGCGTGCGCGGATCGGCCTCGTCGAAGAAGGCGGGCGCCGCGTAGGTGAAGTCCAGGACCTCCAGATCGTTCACCGAAACGGACGGCATGCTGTTCCACGCCTCCATGCCCACCAGCCGGATCCTGTACTTGGCCGCCAGCGGCTTCAACTTGGTCACCAGGGTGGTCACGAACTCCACGTCCTCGCTCATGGCCAGGATCACGTTCTGCCGGTTGGCGTCCAGCTTGCCGGCCAGGTCGCCCAGGTCGCGCTTGCCCGGCCGGGCCACCAGCACGGTGTCGCGGATGCGGTCCACCCGCTGGTGCAGCGCTTCGTTCATGGCCTGGAAAGCCATCTGCTGCGTCTCCTTCTCACCCGCGATGTCCGGCCGGAGCAGGATGATGTTCGCCGTGGCGAAGCGATTGGCCACATAGCGGGCGGCGTGCTTCACCAGGTCCGAACGTGTCGGGCTCACCTTGCTCACGTTGGGCATGCCCAGGATCACCTTGTTGCTTTGCGGCACGGGGCAGACGATGTGGGCACGTGGGTTCGCGCGGGCCAGCTGCTCGATGGCCGAACGGTTGAAGGGTCCGATGAAGAGGTCGTAGTCCTGGGTCTCCGGCCGCTTGATCACCGGGTTCCACACGGCGGGTTCATCGCCCACGTCGAGCACATCGATGTCGGCGTTGAGGCCAAGGGTCCTCAGCGAATCAATGGCGATGCGCGCCCCGTTGTAGAACTGGACGGCTGCGCGTGTGGGCATGTAATAGCGGGCCTCCTCGGCCACCTTCGCACTGGCGAGGGCGCTGTCGTTCTTGGCGATGCTGAAGGGCAGCAGCAGGCCCACCTTGTAGCGCATCTGCTCCCGGATGCGGATGGACGGGGTCGCGGCCTCCTCCTCCTTTCCGGCACCGGGTATCCGGATCACGGCACCCGCCTTCAAGCCTTCGGGCAGGCCCCCGTTGGCCGCCTTGATCGCCTCGGGATCCACGGCATACCGCTTTCCCAGGCTGAAGAGCGTCTCTCCCGCCTGCACCGTATGCTCCATGCCCTCCACCGCTGCCTCCGCCGGTGCCAGCACAT
>JAKQEI010000196.1 GCA_029573495.1 Bacteroidota bacterium
TGAGGGTTAGAACTGGACAAAAGTATCCATAAAACGGAATAACAGATAAAAAAGTCGATAAATAGGTCCTGCGCGAATGCCCTTGCTCCCAACGTGGAGGCCGGCTCAGCGCTTCAGGATGATCTTCTCAAGAGGGACTCCGTTCACCACATCGTGCAGGGTGGTGCCCTCCAGCATGCGGCGCAGGTCGGCACGCACCTTGGCGAACTGGTCGTGCAGCGGACAGGGCTTGCGGGCATCGCAGGCATCGAGGCCCAGGCCGCAGCCCTTGTACACGGAGTCGCCATCGATGAGGTCCACGATGCGGCTGATGCGGATCTTCTTCGCCTGTTCGGGGGTGATGAGGAAACCGCCGTTGGGTCCGCGCTGCGAATCGATCAGCCCGCCTTCCACAAGCTTGCGCAGCACCTTGGCGGTGAAGGCCTCGGGTGACCCGGTGCGTTCCGCCACTTCATGCAACCCCAGCCGCTCGCCCATGCGGCCGCAGGAGGCGATGCACATGGCGGCGCGGATGCCGTATTCACAGGCCTTGGAGAACATGAGGGGACGATCGGCGCGCGAAAGTACATGGCCGCCCTGTTCGCCAAAGGTGAGCAGCGTCAGTTCCGCCCCCTGGTCCTTGGTGGGGTGATGCTCGTCATGCGAGGTGCCGCAAACAACGGACAGTTTTGTCCGCTACGGTCCGTACCTCCCGGCCCGGACATCCGCCCATGAAGCACCGCACCATCATCGAACCCTTCCGCATCAAGAGCGTGGAACCCATCGGTCTCAGCACCGAGGAGCAGCGCGTGGGGTATCTCAAGGAGGCCCACTACAACCCTTTCCTGCTCCGCTCGCGCGATGTCATCATCGACCTGATGACCGACAGTGGCACCAGCGCCATGAGCGCGCACCAATGGGCCGGCATGATGGAGGGCGACGAGGCCTACGCCGGTTCACGCAGCTGGGAGCGCATGCTCGCCGAGGTGCAGGACCTCACCGGCATGGAGCATGTGCTGCCCACCCACCAGGGCCGCGCCGCCGAACGCATCCTCTATGGCCACCTGGGCGGTCCGGGCAAGGTCTTCATCAGCAACACGCACTTCGACACCACCCGCGCCAACATCGAGTTCACCGGTGCCACCGCCATCGACATCCCCATCGCCGAAGGCCGCGACCCCGCGCTCATGCACCCCTTCAAGGGCAACATGGACGTGGCCGAGCTGGACCATCTGCTCAAGGAGCATAAGGGCAAGGTGGGCGCCGTCATCCTCACCGTCACCAACAACAGCGGCGGCGGACAACCGGTGAGCATGGCCAATGCCGAGGGCGTGGCCGCCATCTGCAAACGCCATGGGGTGCCCTTCCTGCTTGACTGCTGCCGCATCGCGGAGAACAGCTGGTTCATCAAGGACCGCGAGGAGGGCATGGAGGGCTTGTCCTACCGCCAGATCGCGCAGCGCCTGTTCGCGCTGGCCGATGGGGCCATCATGAGCGCCAAGAAGGATGCGCTGGTGAACATGGGCGGCTTCCTCTCCGTGCGTGATGCAGCGCTGGCCGAGGCCTGCATCAACCTGCTCATCATCACCGAGGGCTTCACCACCTACGGCGGCCTCAGCGGGCGCGACATGGAGGCCATCGCCATCGGCCTGCAGGAGGTCTTTGATCCCCACTACCTGGACTACCGCATCAAGAGCACCACCTTCGTGGGCCGCAAGCTGCATGAACTGGGCGTTCCGCTGATGCGTCCCATCGGGGGCCATGCGGTGTACATCGATGCCAAGGCGCTCTATCCGCACATCCCGCCGGACCAGTACCCCGGGCAGGCGCTGGTGTGCGAGCTCTACCGGCTGGGCGGCATCCGCAGCGTGGAGATCGGCTCGGTCATGTTCGGCACCTACCTGCCCGATGGCTCGCTGAAGCCCTCACCCATGGAGCTGGTGCGCCTGGCCATCCCGCGCCGCGTGTACACCCAGAGCCACATGGAGTACGTGGCCGAGACCTTCGAGGAGATCATGCGCACGCGCGAGCAGGTGCGCGGCTACCGCATCATCAAGGAGCCGCGTTTCCTACGGCACTTCACGGCGCATTTCGAGGAGATATAGCGCGCCTTGGTCCCCTTCGGGTCACAGCTCGCCTTTCTCGCCATTCACCCAGCGCTGCATCATCACACGTTCGGCAGGCGACTGCTCGAAGGGAATGGCTCCTGCGATAACGTTGAGCACACGGTCCCAAAGGTTCGCCTGCTTGCCGGCTTCCTCCTTGATGGCCTGCATGGCTTCGAGGTAGTCGCGCTCGTAGCGTTAGGCCTCGGCGATGGAGTACTTGTGGGGGATGTATTTGAGGATGGTGGCGGTGAGCTCGTCCGCCTTTGCGGCACCCAGCTCGGCGAGGAGATGCGCTTTGAAGTAAGCGGCAGTGCAGATGCCGCGGATCGCCTCCAGATCAGCTGCCATCACCTGCCACAGGGTATGCCAATCGCCTTGTTCGGCACTGTCAGCGGCGCCAAGGGGGAGCGAGGCCATGTCCCTGAAGTGTGTGGAGACCAGTTGGAGCTGTTCCTGCATCAACGGCCAGTTCACCTCGGGTGAAGCGCCGTCCATGAGGAGATCCGCAGCATTCTTCAACAGGTCCATGACCTGCTGCTGTGGAAGGCGGAGCAGCTGGAGCTGTGCGTCGAACGCCGCGCGGAAGGCGGCATCCCCATGGAGCGCGGCGAGTTCTTCCGCCTGCTTCAGTTTCCCGGCCATGCGTTCCCGGGCCTGGTCGATCATGGCCCGATCGCTTCGGATGGCATCGGACAGGTGGCGGAATTTGATCGCGGCGCGCAGGGTGGGGTTCGTCGTAGTGGTGGACATGGTCTTGAGGTGTTGTTGTTCGATGATCGATCGTTGTTCAGGGGGCGGCTGCCGACCTGTTCGATGAGGCGATGCGCCAGCCTCCCACGGTGTTCTTCGCTCCTTCCAGCAGGTGGTACATCACCGGAACCAGGTACACGGTGAGCAGCATGCTGCTGGTGAGGCCGCCGATGATGACCCAGGCCAGGCCGTTCTTCCATTCGCTGCCGGTGCCGGTGGCCAGTGCGATGGGCAGCATTCCGAAGACCATGGCGATGGTGGTCATGAGGATGGGGCGCAGGCGGGTGCGGCCGGCCTCCACCAGCGCTTCCACGTAGTGCATGCCCTCGGCCTTCAGCTGGTTGGTACGGTCCACGATGAGGATGGCGTTCTTGGCCACCAGGCCCAGCAGCATGATGAGCCCCAGCAGCGTGAACAGGCTGAGCGAAGACAGGCTGAGATTGAGCGCGAGGAAGGCACCGATGACGGCCACGGGGATGCTGAAGAGCACCACGAAAGGGTAGAGAAAGCTGTCATAGAGGGCCACCATCACTAGGTAGACGAGGATGAAGGAGATGAGCAGTGCGCCGCCCAGTGCGCCGAAGCTGTCGTTCTGCCGCTTCACATCGCTGCCCCAGGTGAGGCGCACCTCTTCGGGCAAGGGATTGTTGCCCAGGTAGGCCACCACATCATCGGCCACGCTGCCCGAACCTCGACCCAGGGCATCGGCGGTGAGGGTCACGGCGCTCATGCGGTCCAGGCGCTCCACCATGGCAGGCGGTTCGTGACGTTCCACGGTGGCGAACTGCGCCAGCCGCACGGGCATACCGGCCGCGTTCACGAAGAGGAGGCGCTCCATATCCTGCGCATCGCGCCGCTGGATGTCGTCCACGCGGATACGGATCGGATACTCCGTACCCGCTTCGTACAGTCGTGCATCATCGTTCCCTGCCAGGGCGTTGCGCAGGGTGGCGCCCACGGTGGCGGTGCCAAGGCCCAGCTGCGCCATGCGGTCGCGGTCCAGGTGTACCTGCAGCTCAGGAGCGCCGCTTTCGATGCTCAGGCGCACGTTGTTGGCGCCGGGTATGCCAGCGAGGGTGTCCTTCAGGATGTGGGCCGTGCGCATCACCAGGTCCCTGTTAGCGCCGCTCAGGGTGATCTCCACCGGGGCGCTGCGCGGCACCAGGCCGATGGTGGCCATCGTGATGTCCACACCAGGGAAGTGCTGAAGCAGATCTTCGCGAAGCATCATCATGGTGGCTTCGGTACTGCGGCCGTCGCGCTGGGCCTTAGGCACCAGGTCGATGGTGAGCTCACTGCGGTATTCGGCACCCACGCCCATGCTGCCGATGCCGGTGCTGGGGCCACCTACGTTGCTGAAGACATTGGCCACCTCGGGCCGTTGCAACATATGCTCCTCCAGCGCGCGGCTGCGCAGGTTGTTCTCCTGCAAAGGCACTTGTTTGTCGTATTCCAAGGTGAGGCGGAAGATGCCTTGGTCGCCGGTGGCGATGAGCTCCTTGGTCATGATGCCTTGCTTGATGATGGCTCCCATGGCCGCGAATAGTAGCAGCACGATGCCAAGGAAGGCGGCCCGGTGCGTCAACACCCAGCGGAGCTGACGGGCATACCATTCGTTCAGTTGGTCCAGGCCATGCTCGAAGCGGAGCAGGGCGCGGGCCCAACTGGTGGTGGGCTTCAGGTCCTCGCGCTGGCCCATGCGCGAGGCCAGCCATGGAGTGAGCGTGAAACTGACGAAGAGGCTCATAAGGGTGGAGACCACCACCACCACGCTGAACTGCTTGAGCAGGTCGGCCACGAAGACCTGCACGAAGATGATGGGGAGAAAGACCACCACATCCACGAGGGTGATGGACAAGGCCGAGAAGCCGATCTCCGCGCGGCCGATG
>JAKQEI010000198.1 GCA_029573495.1 Bacteroidota bacterium
CTCGTTCCAGAGCCACGTGCCTTCAGTGGTCTCGGTGTCGTAGGTCTGCCCCTTCACAATGTTCGGCGACCAGTTGGGCACGGGTATCCAATCCTTCCGCTCGAAGAAGAAGGGTTGCACCAATACACTGCATCCGATGTCCAGTACACTGCGCTCCCCGGAAGACAGCCGCCTGATACGTTGCTCCACCTCCAGATAGGTGGCCGCACCGTTCTTCTGGCCAAAGGCTTCCCAGGCCATGCTCAGCGGCAACTTGGAGAATGTGGCGAAATAGCCGCCGCCCGCAATGTGGTTGTGCGGCCGCTTCAGTTTGAAGAGGAAGGGAGTACCCGCAGGCAAGGTGGTAAAGGGCGGCAGGCCGCTGGGCTGCCAGAAGTTCACCTCATCGAAGCCGCGTTCCGAGAGGAACGAGAACCAATCATTGTCGGTGACGCCGGTCCAGAACTTCATGCTTCCCAAAGAAAGGAACTCCAGGTCTTACGGCCACGGCACCATTTGACCTGAGCAGGGTGCTGGTCACGATGTTCGCATCGACGACGAACCTCACGAGGCGATGCGCCTTTGGCGTTTGCGGAAGGCCGCCTCATCGATCTCCTCCGCCAGCTTGCCCGCTGCGGCCTGCGTCACCTTCTTGTAGTTGCGCGTGAGGGACAGGTAGCGCAGGTAGCGGATCGCCTGTTCCAGTTGCTCCGGATCCAGTGCACCGGAAACGGTGATCACCGTTTCCTTCTTGGACTGTTTTACTTGGACAGGCATGACATATCAAAGATAGAACGACGGCACACGAAGCGCACAAGCGACCTGCTTGCGGTACGTCCGGGCTACTGACAGAACTCCCGGAACGAGGCGGCGCATATCTCCTGGCAACGCCCGGCTAGCCCGGCATCCGCGGGGCGGCGGCGGGCACGAGCGCGTGCGTGTTGCTGTCGCTTCCGACCGTAACTTCGGTCGGATGTACACACCGCCCCTTTATGTGTCCGAGGCGAATGGAGTCGTGGTAGCCGTGCAGGTCCCCATCGCCGACTGGATCGATCTGCTCGAGCGGATCTGTGACCTGGAAGAGCAACTACGGCCCACGACCAAATTGGACCGGCAGTTGGACGACCTGGTTCGGCAACGTACGCGGAAGAAGAAGGACCTGAGCCTGGATGCCATCGGCTTCATCGGCACGGGCAGACCGCTGTCAAAAGCGGAAAGCCTGTTGATCTCCGCGCACATCCAACTTCAGCGAGGAACGCGCCCTTCAGCTAGGAGCAAGGTGTCAGCCCGTAAGCCTTGAACAGGAACGTTACGCCCGCCGGCAGATCGGTGAAGTACGGCCCCGGCGAAGGGCGCCAGAAGTTCACCTCATCCAGCTTCCGCTCGGAGAGGAACGCGAACCATTCATTATCTGTGACGCCGGTCCAGAACTTCATGCGGCGTGAAGCTAAAGGTCATCCCGGCATCGAACACACCTCGGCTTACCTTTGGGTTCATGAACGCCAACCCCGAACTGCTCAAGCGCATCACGGTGGATGACCGCATCTGCAACGGCAAACCGGTGATCCGGGGCATGCGGATCACGGCGCAGACCGTGCTGGAGTTCCTGCTGCCGGGTACGCCGGAGGACGAGGTCCTGGAGCAGTATCCGATGCTGGAACGGGAGGACCTGGATGCGTGCAAGCAATTCGCCAATACTTAGTTTCATCCGAACCCGTTCATGGCACAGCTCACCTACCGCATATTGCTGACCCGCGAACCCGAGGGCGGGTTCACTGTGAACGTGCCGGCCCTGCCTGGCTGTGTCACCTTCGGCGAGAACATCGACCATGCGATGGCCATGGCGAAAGAGGCCATCGAACTGTACGTGGAAACGCTGCAAGCAGAAGCGGTAAGATGACCATCATGCCCATGCACATGCGTGACCTTCCCAAAGGCACCATGCTCGCGATCCTCAAACAAGCAGGGATCGACAAGGACGAGTTGTTGTGAGCATTTCCCCACACATCCACTGCACCGCCAAGCTGACCAAGCTGCTGAAGGTGAAGCCTGCCGTTGCGCCGCCCGATGCCGACGGCTGGAACGCCAACCTCTTCCCCATCGCGGGCCGCAAGTGCATCATCCTGGTGCACAAGGCCACCTTCTTCTCGCTCATCAAGTACGATGTGGTGAAGGCCGACCTGAAGGACTTCCCGGCGTTCTTCCGGAACCTGTTGCGCGAGCAGCTCCTGCTGCAATGGCCCATGCACGCCGCCGC
Organism: Bacteroidota bacterium; assembly: GCA_029573495.1. Taxonomy (GTDB): domain Bacteria; phylum Bacteroidota; class Bacteroidia; order Flavobacteriales_F; family PHOS-HE28; genus PHOS-HE28. Next base: position 2,237 of record JAKQEI010000198.1, read on the forward strand.
CATCGATGCGTGGCTGGGCACCATGGCCCCTGCCGTGCTTTCCACCAGCGACAACGACAAGCGCACCATCGGCGTGATGAACCGCTTCGTGGACGAGTTCACCTTCAAGTTGGACTGGTTCGGAACACCGCTTCAGGAACCTCACCTACGTGTGGCGAATTGGAACTTGAACAACAACGTGGTCGGCGGCGGCACGAACAGGAACGCCTACACCAACCCGGAAGAGCAGATGGCCCGCCTGCTGGGTTTGCCCTACGACCGCGTGGATGCCGAACAGCGCTATCAGCAAGCGAAGCATGTCTTGGACCGGATGCACTTGCGGCTAAACTGACCTCTCCTGGCCTTGAGGCTTCGAGGCCTTGGGGCTCATGGGCCTGTGGGCTTGTTGGCCTGAAGCCTATCGGCCTTGTCGGCTTGCTGGCCATTTGGCTCAAAGGCTTAATGGCTCATGGGCCTGTGGGCTTATCGGCCTGTGGCCTATAGGCCTTGGGCTTGTAGGCCTGGGCGATCGGCCTCATGCCCCATCGTACTTTTCGGTGCCTTGCACGCCGGGCCACCCGAGGGCCCGGTGCTTCCCCCGCACCCCCATGAGCGAGATCCCCTTCCGGAGCCTGGCCACCGCACCCACCTCCTTGCGGCTCTCGGACGAATTCGACATCCGCTCCATGGAACAGGTGCTGGGCGGCAACGATCTGGTGCAGGCGCTGCACCGGCACGACCACTACTTCCTGCTGGTGCTCACCACCGGGGAAGGCATGCACGAGTGCGACTTCCGGCCGCACACCCTGGAGCCTCACACCATCTACGCGATGCGGCCCGGGCAGGTGCACCGGCTGGAGTTGAAGGCGGGCAGCACGGGCTACATCCTGCAGTTCAAGGCCGGGTTCCTGGCCACGAGCGAGCAGGGCGCACGACAGGTGCTGCGCCGGACCGGCCATGTGGAGGTCTTCCGCACCACGGCCGAACGCTACGCCGAACTGCGGATGCTGCTGGACCGGATCGCCCGGGCGTACACCGCCCACCAGGAGGGATACCTGCACCTGGTGCGCGCCTACCTGGGCGCCTTTCTGGCGGACCTTGTGCTGCAGGCGCCCGTGCCCGCGCCGGCGAGCGGCGCCAAGGGCTACACGCAGGAGCGGCTGGAGGAGCTGCTGGAGCTGATCGAGGCCAACGTGCACCGGGTGAAGGAGGTGGCCGCCTATGCGGAACGCATGCACCTCTCCACCTTCCAGCTGAACGCCATCGCAAAGGCCGGCACGGGCCGCACCTGCTCCGAACTGATCACGGACCAGCTGATCCTGGAGGCGAAGCGCTACCTGCTCGCTACCACCGACCAGGTGACCCAGGTGGCCGACCGCCTCGGCTACGAGGACCCCTCCTACTTCATCCGCTTCTTCAAGAAGCACACGGGGCACACACCGGAGGGTTTCAGGCAGAAGTCGCGGTAATGCCATTTCGCATCGCGGACGGCCTTGAGGTGCGCCGTTTGTTTTTCGCAGGACGATACGAAGAGGTCGTCGCGTAGCCGGAGCTACGGGACGATCACTTCGGAGAAGTAATACGGAAAAGAAACAAGCAGATCGGGTCGTTCTGCGTTGCGAATTGGCATAGAGTACCGATCGATCACGCGTTCGTCCTATCCCCTCGGGAGGGGGTCGGGGTTGCTTTGCCCTCGCAAACAACACGACCCATGAAGACGAAAATGAAACTGCTGGCCTCCCTGAAGATCTGGGTGGTCATCTACCCCTCCATCACCGGCTTCCTCGCCCTGTTCGGCGAGCCGCTCGCCGCGCTGCCCCTGTACCAGCGCACCTTCCTGCTCACCATCTGCCTGGTGCCCTGGATCGTGTTCGCCGGTGTGCCCCTCGTGGACCGCATCATCCGCGCCTTCTCCACCAAGCCCACGCAGGCCTGAGGCCCCGGAACCGGAATGCACAGCACGGACAACTCCCATGGACCGACGGCACTTCCTCACCCTGGGCGCCACAGCTACCGGTGGAGCGCTGATGCCGCTGCGGGCCCTGGCATATCCAACACCTGAACGCATGAACGAGGACCAACACTTCGACGCGATCATCGTGGGCGGCAGCTACGCCGGCCTCGCCGCGGGCATGGCCCTGGGTCGTGCCCTGCGGCGCGTGCTGATCGTGGACAGCGGCCTGCCCTGCAACCGCCAGACCCCCTTCTCCCACAACTTCATCACGCAGGATGGCGTGCCACCACACCTGATCGCAGCCAAGGCGCGCGCCCAGGTGGAACGCTATCCCTTGGTGGAGTTCAAGCGTGGACTGGTCACGGGCGCGTCCATCACGGACGAGGGTTTCGATGTGCGCCTGGAGGACGGAGCCGGATATCGGGCGAAGAAGCTCGTTTTCGCCACGGGCGTGCGGGATGTGCTGCCGACCCTCCCCGGCTTCGCGGAATGCTGGGGCATCTCGGTACTGCACTGCCCCTACTGCCACGGCTACGAAGTGCGCGATGAGGCCACCGGCGTGCTGGGCAACGGCGAGCGGGGCTTCGAACTCGCGCGCCTGATCTCCAACTGGACCAGGGACCTCACGCTGTTCACCAACGGACCTTCCACGCTCACAGAAGCCCAAGCAGCCCAATTGCGCGCGCACAGCATCCGCATCGTGGAAACATCGGTGACGGAGCTGGAGCAGGTGAAGGGGCAGCTGCAGCGCATCCTCTTCACGAATGGATCGGCAGCGGCCATCCATGCCCTCTATGCGATGCCCGCCTTTGAGCAGCACTGCACCCTTCCACAAGAGCTCGGCTGCGCGCTCACGGACGAGGGCTACCTGAAGGTGGACGCGCAACAGCGTACGAGCATCCCCGGCATCTACGCCTGCGGCGACAGTACCCTTCGCCTGCGCACGGTGGCCAACGCGGTGGCCACGGGCACCACGGCCGGCATGATGCTGAACAAGGACCTGATCACCGGAACATTCTGAACCACCACACACCATGAACACCAAGCTCACCACCAAACGACACGCCATCCTCACCGGCCTGTTCTTCATCACCGCCACGGTCACCGCCATCATCGGGTTGCTGCTGTACAAGCCCGTGATCGATGCGGGCGACCCCTTCACCGCCGCGCGCCTGCATGCCGACCGGATCGGCTGGGGCGCGTTCTTCGAAGCCCTCCTCGCCCTTGCGAACTGCGGCACGGCCGTGATGATGCTGCCGGTGCTCAGCAGGGTATCCCCGCGCCTTGGGCCCGCCTACATGGTGTTCCGCGCGCTGGAGGTGGTGGCCATCGTGGTGGGTGCCGTAAGCATGCTCGCGCTCGCTTCCATCGCCGGCTCGCTGGCGCCGGACGCATCGGGTGCGCAAGTGGTCGGTCGCGCATTGATCGCGGTGCACGACTGGACCTTCGTGCTCGGCCCGCACTTCTTCCTGGGGGTGAACACGCTCATCTACAGCTCCCTCTTCTTCCGCTCGGGGCTGGTGCCACGTCCCTTGGCGGTACTCGGCATCACCGGCGCAGGGCTCATCCTGGTCGTAGGTGCGATCGAACTGCTGGGTGTGATCACCCCCTACTCCACCACCACCATGATGCTGGCGATGCCAATCGCGGTGTATGAGATGGTGCTGGCGGGCCGCTTGATCGGCAAGGGGTTCAATACGGCCGACCGGGATGGAGTGCCTCCCATGGAATTGATCGATGGGAGCGCCTCGTGAGCCTGTTCGAGAAGTAAGGGCTGGTGCCGGGGTGCTTCCAGCGTGCTGAGCATCAGGTATCGATCGTTGCAATGGCGTGGAAGTGGGATCGTATCGTCCTCATGGCCTTGCGTGCTCAACCATCCAACACCATCCCCACGGTCGACGGGTCGGTGCATGCGCTTCTCGCAGAGCCTTCGTTAGGCTTGCACGCGCGATCCATCTTCCAATGACGAAGTTGATACATAGCGCGATCTGTGCATTGACGGTGTTCAGTACACAGGCACAGTTCAAGGACCAGTTGTCTTTTCAAGCGGCGTACTCCGGGGGCATGTTCCTTCATCCGGGGCTTACCCTCGGAGCGGACCTTGCCTTTGGTGAACGGGTGAAGCAGAAGCCCAGGGAGCGCACCATTCGCCATGACTACCTGGTCGGTGCGGACGTGGGAGGCTACTACCACAAGCGCTACCATACCGGGGTCTGGGGCCAGGGGCGCATCGGCTGGCGACGGACCAAATTGCACCGCATCGGGCACTACCGAACGGTTTCGCTCGGTGTCGGCTATCTCGGCACCTTCATCGCCAACAGCTATGCGGTGGATGACGAGGACAACGTCCGCTATCGCAGCGCTGTGGGCTACGGACACTTCCTGCTCGCCCCCAGTGTCGAATGGGGCGCGGACCTGCAGAAACCCTTCCTGGGAGCGGACGCCTGGTTCATCTGTCCGAAGGTGCAACTCCAGTTCAACTACTTCCAAGGCCCGAACAAGTACTTCCTGTTCGAGACCGGATTACGCTTCTGAACCATGAAGAAGGCACCCCTACTTCTCTTCCTGTCGCTGCTTCTCATCTCCTGCTCCAAGGAAGGCGAGTTCACCGAACAGGTCAACGACTTCTTCCACGTGGAAGTGGATGGCGCCCAGCTTCCGGTGAAGGTGCGCGGCAACACGGCCTCGAAGAAGATCATCCTGTACATACCCGGCGGACCGGGTGGCACGGGTCTCGATGTATCCATCCTCGATCCCGGGAACTGGAAGGAGCACCTCGAAACACAGGTGGCCATGGCCTACTACGACCAGCGTGGGCTGGGCAATGCACAGGGTGACTATGACGAACGAACGATCACCCTGGCGCAATACCTGTTGGACATCCGGGCGATCGTGCTCGTCCTGAAGACCCGGTATCCCGGCTCCGAGGTCCACTTGATGGGGCACAGTTTCGGTGCGATCCTGACCTATCGCTTCATGAACCGTTATGGACATGAAGGACTGGTGAAGCGCTACATCGCCTCCAGCGGGGTGGGTACCCGGATCGTGGATGACGAACACTGGGAGTTCCGCAGGGCGTACGTCGCCCACATCGCCGGCAACAACGTCAGCAACGGTGTGGACCCCGGCTACTGGCAGGTGGCGCTGGATTGGCTGGCACAGCATCCGGTCATCGATACCATTCCTATACGCGCCAAACTCTACGAATACATGCAGGCCACCGCGGTGGAAGAGGACATCACCATCTCCGTGGCCGATGTCGTGAACATCCTCCTGCTGTCGGACAACAACCCCTTCCCCTATTACCTCACGCTCTTGCAACGACAGGAGTTCATCAACCGCCTGGTCGACGAGGAACGGCGCTGGGACATCAAAGCGGAGATCCCGTTGATCGATGAGGACCTGCTGATCCTGGGGGGCGAGTTCGATATCAATGTCCCACCCCAGGAACTTCAGTGGATCCACAACACCATTGCCTCCACGAACAAGCAGATCCTGATCATGCCGGGTGCAGGGCATGATCATTACATCTCCCAGCCCCAGATGTTCGCAGCGGCCGTCCTGGATTTCGTGCAGTGATCCGCCACGGCCCGCCCGGGTCGTAGACAGGCACACCGGGCTTGGGGAATGGCGGTACTCGAGGTTGCCAAGGATAGGGGCAGCTTTGAACCACTCCGCAGGCACTCCGCTTCGGGACCCAGCGGCTTCAACTACATTCACATGGCCCCCGATCGCGCGACCGCGTTCGACACGTCCTCCGACCGCTCATCCTAAAATGTAACGCATCGGCTTCCGCAGGCGTCACATTCGGCATTCAGAACCACCCACCATGCGCATCCCCTCCCTCCTTTCCGCGCTTGCCCTCCTGGCCAGCACCTACGCCCAGCCCCCCGCCGAATTCGAGGCGGCCATGAAGGAACACTTCACCGCGGATGCGCCCGGTGGCGCGGCCATCGTGACCAAAGGCGGCAAGGTGCTGTATGAAGATGCCATCGGCATGGCCGATCTGACGAAGGGCGAAGCGCTCACAGTGAACAGCCAGTTCCGCATCGGGAGCGTGACCAAGCAATTCGCTGCGGTGGCCATCATGCAGCTCGCCGAACAAGGGAAGCTCGCCCTGGGCGACGAGATCCAGAAGTACGTGGATTTCCCGAAGAAGGAGAAGCCCATCACCATTGAGCACTTGCTGACGCACACCTCAGGCATACCCAGTTTCACGGACCTGCCGCTCTACCAGCCGGAGGCCTACGCGAAGGACATCGATCTGCCGGCGATCATCGCCCTTTTCGCCGACCTCCCCCTGGAGTTCGAACCCGGCACGAAGTGGAACTACAGCAACAGCGGCTACCTGCTGCTCACGGCGATCATCGAACGCGCATCCGGCCTATCCTGGACGGAGTATGCCAATGAACACCTGTTCAAGCCGGCCGGCATGGAGCACAGCAGCGCGGCCATCACCGGAGCCGCCTTGCCCGCGGAGGCCGTGGGCTTCGCCGAGACCGAAAGCGGCTGGGAGCCTGCCTCCCCGATCAGCCTCACCTGGCCACGCGCGGCGGGATGCATTCGCAGCACGGTGCGCGATCTGTGGAAATGGAACACGAGCGTGTTCGCGGGCAAGCAGGTCTCGAAGGCCATGCTGGCCAAGGCTCACGTGGGCCAGCGCTTCCCGGATGGGAGCACGGAGGAGTATGGCTACGGATGGGGTTTCCAGAACGTGCAAGGCAGCCGCACCATTGAACACAGCGGCGGCATAGACGGCTTCGTGAGCAACAGCCTCTACCTGCCCGAGGAGGACATCTATGTGGCGGTGCTGGTGAACCGCGAGACCAGTGATGCGAGCTACCTGGCCCCGAAGCTCGCCGCCATCGCTCTGGGCAAGCCCTATGGTGGCCCGGTGCTGCCGCTAGCTGCCGAAGCCGCTGCGGAATACACCGGCGTCTATGTGTCCGCCGACAGTGTGGAGCGCTACATCACCGCCGATACGAACGGCCTGCACTCCCAACGCCAGGGCTCCCGCAAGCTGGACCTGCAGCATCTCGGCGACGACCGCTTCCTCTTTGCCGGGGATGTGGCCACGCTGACCTTCCAACGCACCAACGGCCGGGTGAGCGGCGCCCGCTTCCTGACACGGGGGCGCGATGAGCTGCTCGTGCGCAGCACCAAGCCACTGCCCGCAGAGCACGTGGCCATCCCGCTCGACAGCGCCACCTTGCAGGCCTACGTCGGCAAGTTCGAGCTGATGCCGGACTTCATCCTGACCTTCCGCGCGGAGGGTGATCGCCTCTACCTCCAGGCGCCGCGCCAGGCGGAGGTGGAGGTGTTCGGCGAAGCACCGCACAAGTTCTTCCTGACGGTGGTGGATGCCACGATCGAGTTCCACCCCGAAGCGGACGGCAGCGTGCAACGGCTCACCTTCACGCAAGGCGGGACCGTGGAGGGCAAGCGGATCGAGTAGGGATCGGGAGGAAGACCATTCAAGGGCCATGGCCCGAGTCCGATGCGTGATGGTTCGGTTCCATTCACGATCCGGTCTCATGGTCGTGGTCGTTGCAGCATAGCGGCAATGCTTCCTGCTGGTTCCAACGTCGCCCTCGACGCGACCATGCGTAGGCTCCAGCACGCGGCCGTTCAATCCTGGTTCAGGAAACCGAACACCTTCTCGTACTCGCCCTTGCGTTCGGCATCGCGCAGCACCTTCACCCGCTCCACCAGCACTTCGCCCCGAGGCGGCTCGGGTACGGCCAACAATTGCATCACCTCCGCGATGTAGTCGGCCAAAGGCATGGCGTTGGGGTCGGTGGCCTGGTGGGCGCCGGTCAATTCGGTCTGCACGTAGGGCGGTGCGAGTTCGAGCACCTGCACCTGCGTGCCGCGCAGCTGCTGGCGCAGGCTCTGCAACCAGGAATGCAAGAAGGCCTTGCTGCCGCAGTAGGCCGGGAAGTTGGCGCGCGGCACGAAGGCCAGTCCGCTGGTGGTGGCCAGGATGGTGGCGCTGTCCTGCGCCAGCAGCGTGGGCATTAGCTCGGCGGTGAGCTGCAGCACGCTGGTGATGTTGGTCTGGATGGTGCGTTGCGCCACGGCGAAGGCGCTGATGCCCGCGCTCAGGTCCTCCTCCACCATGATGCCCGCGTTGTTCATGAGCACGTTGAGCTGGGGGAAGTCGGTGCGCACGCGTGTAGCGAAGGCGGTGATGGCGGCGGGATCGGTAAGGTCCACCGCGATGCCGTGCATGCCCGGGTGCGCGGCGGTGATGCGATCAAGCTCCTGTTGCCGGCGACCGGCGATGAGGACGGTGTTGCCGCGCTGATGGAATTGGTGGGCGAGCGCCTGGCCGATGCCGCTGGTGCCGCCGGTGATGAGGATGGTGTTGCCGGTGAGTTTCATGAGTCGTTCTCCAAGGGACCGTGAACGGCCGGTCCGTGCGCCGTTGCGGAAGTACCCGCTGCGCTTGCGGAACGTGCGGTTTGGGCGCCGACCGAAAGCGGCTGCGAACGTATCGGGGACCTCAGGGCTGCTGTTTGCGCGAATCGGTCCGTTCGTTGCACGGACCGCACAGCGCCCTCAGACGCGGTAGGCCGAGGGCGACACCGCGGTGTGCTTCTTGAAGAAGTTGCTGAAGTGCGACACCTCCTGGAAGCCGAGCGCATGTGCGATCTCGGAGATGTTCCAATCGCTGCGTTTGAGCAGGATGCGCGCCTCCTGCAGCACGCGCGCGCTGATGAGCTCGCTGGTACTGCGGCCCGTGGTCTCGTTGAGCACCTTGTTCAAGTGATTCACCTGGATGGCCAGGCGGGCAGCGTATTCGGCCGGTGTGCGCAAGCCCAGCGGTTGGTGGCGATCCTCGATGGGGAACTGCCGGTCCAGCAATTCATGGAAGAGCGTGGTGACGCGGTCGGCCGCGCTGTGCAGCACGGGCGCAGCGGCCATGGGGCTGAGTTTCTGCCCCCAGTGCACCAGCTCCATCACGTGGTTGCGCAGCAGGTCTTCCTTGTAAGCGTAATCCGAACCCTGTTCGCGGTGCATCTTCTCGAAGATCGCACCGACCTCCGCCGCTTCCTCTGCAGATACCTGCAAGACGGGAAAGGCACCGGGCTGGAGGAAGGGCAGGCTGTCCGGGGTGATGCCGCGCCCGTTCTGGAAGATGAACTCGTGGGTGAAGATGCAGAAGTGACCCGCTTGCATGCCGCCCCGCTGCATATAGCGGTAGGGCACCTTCGGTGTGGCGAAGAGCAGGGCGCGCTCCTCCACGTCGATCACCTTATCCGCGTACTCCACCCGGCTACTGCCGATGAGGAGGCTGATCTTGTAGTAGGCGCGCCGGTTGTAGGTCATGGGCGGCTTGTCCTGCTTGGCCGCCGCCAGCTCCGCCGCGCTGTACACCTGGAATTGCGGCAGGTCGTGGCCGTTGCCGCTGCCGTTGCTGGGCGGCATCACCTGCTCGTAGAACGCGTCGAGGGAAAAGGCCTTCATGGTGCAAAGGTGGGAAGTGTGCGCGATGGGCGTTCCGATCCATCGCGGAACAATGAACCGATCCGTTGGTCAGGGGGTACAGGTTCCCGTGCGCCACCTGTCCCTCCTGTTCCTGCTCGCGGCCTTGCATGGCAGGGCCCAGCATTGCGGCTACTGCAACGCGGGCCTCATCGCTTTGCGCCCCCACGCCGCGTACAGCGACGAACTGGTGCCGGACCTGCGCATCACCTTGCTGGACAGTACCGGACTGCCGGCCACGTACAACCATGGCCTGCCCTACGGCGACTTCGTGCGCAACAATGAGCGCCCTGCCAACTGGCGATCGCAGCGCACCTGGGTGGAGCACGGCGGCTTCTTCTTCCCCTTCGCGGGGGATACCTATACGCTCGTGGTACCACTGGGCCTCGTGCGCAATGGCTGGTCCGTGCTGGTGCAGGACCTGAACGCCGCGGCGGTGTGGCCACGCTTTCAACAGCAGGTGGTACCCATCACCACGTTCGAGTGCCATCCGCTCTGCAACACGTTCAATGACACGGTCTATCACCCCCGCGAGGGAAGACCGGACTTCACACCGGTGGACATCATCCTGCAAACCCGATGAAGCCTTCACACTTGCTCTTAATTCTCATCCCGTTCACCACGCAGGCGCAACCCGGTGACTGGCTGGAGCGCCTCCACAACCCCTGTGGCTTCGCACCGACCGACAGCATCGACCTCACGAACGATGGCATCCCGGACCTGATGGTACAAGGCTTCAGCAACGGTACGGATGATGTGCCCAGCAGTTCGGGCAGTTGCACGCTGCACCTGACGACTCTTCCCGGCACCACCCTGCTCAATGCCCTTGACCCACACCAAGGCTATTGGCTCGTGAAGACCTGCGCTCCGGGGGAACGCATCGCGGCGATGGACACGAGCATCCAGGACGACCTGCGGATCCCGAGGACCAAGTATGCCGATGGTTCCATCCAAGTGGCCTATTGGGGCTACGGGGGCCAGACGACCTTGTTCGCCGCAATGCCTGGACTGACGGGCCAGCACTTCGTCTTCCACACGGTGAGCAAGGACCAGCAATGGCACGGCTCGTTCTCCATTGAGCCACCCCTGCGCAAGGACCAGATCACCATTCATGTTGGTGCCTTGGTACCCGCCGATCAGTCCTTCCTGGTGCGATGAGGTCATTGCTCGTGACATGGACCATCGCTCTGGCCTTGCCCATCCATGCACAGCCGGGCCCTCCGCCCGACGAGTACGTCGACGTGACCGGTGACGGCGCTGCGGACCTGCTGATCACGAGTCGCACCATCCCCATCTCCGATCCACAACAACCGGGTTATCTGGGCCTGATCAAGGTGGGCGTGCGTACGCTGAGCGGCACTTCGGTGCTGATGTGGAGCACACCCAGCAACCAGCGCTGGTTCACACTTGACTCCGGTGCGCAACTGGATACCGCCGAGCTCGCAGCGCGTGTCCACTTCAAGCAAGTGCACTGGACCGACCAACATCAAGCGACCGAGTTCTGGTTGCTCGAACGACCCTTCGGACCGGCCATCACATCGGCGCAGGATGGTTGGTACGGCACCGGCGATCATCACGACGGCAACATCATGGTCCTGCGGAGTATGAGCGCGCGTGGTACGAGCATCGCCGCGTTCCAATTCATGCTGCCTTATCCATATGGGCAAGTGGTGATCGACACGAAGGAGGCGCTCGCTGTTCCGAACGGGTATGGGGATGAAGGTGATGCACCCAAGCCACGTTCCAAGACGAAGACCGACTTCGACTTCGGGGACGAGGATGGTTCCGCGCAGGTGCTGGTGCCCCCCGGCCTTCCACCCGATGAAGCGGTGGACGTGAACGACGATGGTGTGATCGACGTGGTGATCCATGCCGAGGATGAACATGGGCACGGTGGCGGAGAACCCGGCTACTTCGTGCGTGGGATCGTAGCTCATCCTGGGACATCATTGCTGATGACGAATGCACGCTGGGGCACATGGGGACCCTTCACCCTGGACGAAGGCGCAACGTTGACACCTGAACGCCTGGCTACAGGACTGTATAACGCCACGCTGCGCTGGGCATCACCGGAGAAGGAACCGGTCTTCATCGAGCTACTGCGCCATCCGCATGACGTGAAGAACATGCCCATTGCGTGGTCCGCGACGCCCTTCGCTTCGGCAGGTCATCTGGTGTACCGCACGACCTCATACGGACGCGCATACATCGGCGCGTTGGAAGTGGTGTACACCCTGCCCGGTGGTGAACTCGGGGTGCGGCCGCAGGCCTGGGTGGAGGAAGGAGGGACGCTGGAGGTGCGGTAGCCGATGGGTCGGATCGGCTGTTACGCCGGACCACCCTACTTCGACCGCGAGGTCTTCACGATGCGCGAGGTGTGTACGTGATCGCCTGTACGCACCAGGATCGTGTACTCGCCGTCGGCCAGGTCGGTCAGGAGCATGGTGGGATCCGAGGAGCCCAGCGCCGCGCTCTTCACCAGCCGCATGGAATTGTCGAACACCCCCACGGCCAGGTTCCGTGCTTGCGGATCGAAGATCGTGAGGTTGCCTTCGGTCGGATTCGGGTAGAAGGACCAGTCATGCTCATCCATCCGCACCGCCACGACAGGACTGATGTCGAAGGTACCGTCCGTATCCGTCTGGATCAGGCGATAGTAACTGAGGCCCGCATAAGGATGCGGATCCTGCTTGTCGTAGAAGAGGGTGTGTTGCGAATATCCTGCGCCGGGAATATGCGCGAGATCCTGGAAATCGACCCCATCCCTGCTTCGCTGGATGGTGAAGTGGTCGTTGTCGAACTCGGAAGCCGTTGCCCAGTCCAGCCGCACCTCCTCCCCGTCCGGAATAGCCCGGAAGTAGAGCAGTTCCACCGGCAGGGTGCTATAGTGGTAAACGGTGATGCGGATATGGTCCACACGTGCGTTACCGTTCTGCACCCGCGCCGCGATGGCCGCTCCGAAGGTGCTGGAATTGATGTCCGCAGTGGTCCAGTTGGTTCCCCAGGTATCGGACGAACCACCGTAGGAAGCGTACGCATCCGCCAGGGGCCAGGCGGTCGAACTCGCCTTGTCGGTGCCGCCCACCACACCGTTCTTCACCAGTTGCACACGGTGATCATACTCCGGCATGCGGTTCAGGGTGAATCCGATCATCACCCATCGGTTCACCGTGCCATTGAAGGTGCACGAGGGACGCTCCGTACCGGTGGTGGTGATGGCCTTATGTGCCGTCTGGAAACAGGCACCGGTGGTGGCTTGGCTCGTATTCGCGAAGTAGATGTCGGTCCCCTCCGTGTAGCCGGAGTTGATCGTGTAGGTGTTCGTACCTCCGATGCTCACACCCGGCGTGGTGTTGTTGCCCTCGGTCACGAGGTTGATGGCCATGTTCCCGGCCACCGCGGCGATGGTGGCGCCGAGCTGGTGCGGATTGGCGGTGTTCGGCGGGTCCATGGCCCCGGTCGTCAACAAGCTTCCGATCGGGTTGGACTGGTCAACGTTCGCGAAGACCGCCACACTGAACTGATCGCAGTACTCGGTGGCCGTGTATGCACCGAAGGTGGGAACGATGGTATTGGAACCTGCCAGGGCGATGTCGACCTCCAGCAGGATCCATACCTCGAGGCGCGCAACGAAGCCACCGGTGGTTCCCGATATCCGTTCCGCCACCTGCGTCATGGCCCGCCCGCCGTAGGTCATGGCGGTGATGTCGCGCGAATTGAAGCCGTTCTCCTGGGCATAGGCCACCACCAGGCATCGGTTCGTTCCGGCGGAAATGATCTTCGTCGTCCCCGTGGTCCAGCCATCATTCACCGTGACCGTGGCCGTGCTGTTCCGTTCGACCTCCACGGTGATCCCTTGAATGGCCGATGGCGTGGGGATGCTGAAGCCGAAGTTGGTGGTCTTCAGGTAGTGCGATATCCCCTTTGTGCTGACGGTGGCATAGCTGTTGTCGCTGGCGGCGCTGTTGCCGGTATTGCTCCAGTTGTTCACGCCGACCGCGGCATCATTGGCCGTGGTCCCGGGGTTCAGCGGACCCGAGCTCTGGGCACGCATCGTCACTGTCAGCGCAGGTATGAGCACGAGCACCAGTGACCACCGGAGGGAGAGGATGGACAGCATGGGGCCTTTGAACGGGATCCGGGCGAACAGGTTCGCACGTAACGGTAGCTCCCGGATGGATACCGGGCTCGAAGACCGCGCTTCGGGGTGCCCGACCCTGGTTCCTTACCTTGCCTTTTCACCGCCTCGCCATGGACCTCAAGCCCTCCCAACTTCCTGGCATGTCGGACCTGCTCTCCGCCGACGAGGCGCGGGACATGGACCGGTTGGTGCCGATCAAACAGTTCAAGAAAGGAACCGTGCTGCTGAAGGCTGGCGATGTGGCCACCGAGGCTTGGTATTGCATCGAAGGCTGCGTGCACATGTACTATGATGTGGACGGCGACCTGCGCACTACGGAATTCTATACCGAAGGACAGGCGGTGGCCTCCTTGTACAGCTTCATCAAGCAGGTCCCTGCGAACCATTACCTCGCTTGTGTGGAGGATTGCACGCTGGTGGTGTGGAGTTATGCGGCTGAACGGGAATTGTTCGGAAAATACCCGAACCTGGAGAGCAGCTGCCGCGTGGCGGTGGAGAGCGACTTCGGCGAGCACCAGGAGAGGCATGCAGCCTTCATCACCAAGACCCCGGAACAGCGCTACCTGGACCTGATGGAGCAACGACCCGAACTATTGCAGCGTGTGCCACAATACCTGCTGGCCAGCTACCTCGGCGTAACGCCTGAATCCCTGAGCCGCATCCGCAAGCGGATCCTGACGAAGGAGGCGGCGCGGTAGGGCCTAGGCCGCCACATCGATCACCACGTTACCGCGCTTGTGGCCCTGGTCCACATAGCGGTGCGCTTCCACGATGCTCTTCAGTGGAAAATGGCGGTCGATCACAGCCTTCAACTTACCCGCGCCCGCCAGCTCGCGGATGCGTGCGATCCCTGATGCACCACCGGAGGAGACGCCCCCGATCACTTGCCGACTGCCGAAGAACTTGTTCGTGAGCATGTGCCAGTAGTCAGACCCTGCCGCCGCGCTCGTGACGAACCGGCCCTTCACGGTGAGCAGGTGCTTCGTCGCGGAATAGCTGGTGCGACCCACCGTGCTGAAGATGACATCGTAGCGCTGGGTGCTCTTCGTGAAGTCGTTCTTCTTGTAATCGATCACTTGGTCAGCACCCAGCCCTTGTACGAGTTCCACGTTGGCGGTGCTGCACACAGCGGTGACCCTGGCGCCCATGGCCTTCGCCAACTGCACCGCCGCGGTCCCGATGCTGCCTGATGCACCGTGGATGAGGATGTGCTCACCTTGCTTCAGTTGGGCCGCCTGGATGAAGTGCTGGGCCGTAAGCGCCCCGACGGCGAGCGTGGACGCCTCGCCATGCGCCAGGTTGTCCGGGGTATGGGCGATGGCCCCATCCTCCGGCATGCAGATGTACTCGGCGTGTGTACCGGAGCGCATGCCGGTGCTTCCAAAGACGCGGTCACCCACCTTGAACCTGGTGACCTTATCCCCCACGGTCTCGATCACACCGGCCAGCTCATGGCCCAGGATGGGTGCCTTGGGGGTGAAGAGACCGGAGAAGAAACGGATGAGGAAGGGGTCGGCCTTGCGCAGGCGTACATCACCGGAGGTTACCGTGGTGGCGTGGATGCGGATGAGCACTTCGTTCTCTCTGGGTTCGGGCTTGGCCACCTGGGTGATGGTCAGGACCTCAGGGCTTCCATAGCGGCTGTACACCGCTGCTTTCATGAGCGTGTTGTTCATGGCGGCAAAGGTCCCAGGAGCCCTGTACTGGATCCGTTGATGTTGGGTAAGAACGGTAGGACCTCTAGCACCGATCTCCTCCCGTGATGGGTCAGCCGGCTACCTCGTCCTTGCCCGAAAGAAGGGATCCCCCTTGCGATGCACAGGTGTGGTAATGGGCATGCCGGCCTGTTCCTGCAGGAAGGCGAGCAGTTCCTGGAGCATGGCGGCGTGCAGGTCGAACTGCTGGTCCATGGCCTCTGCATCGGGCACGTTGAACCGCCCATCTCCAGCGCGGCGCAGGAGGAAGGCGCTGGTATAGCTCTCATGCCCGAACGGCTCCTTCGGATCGAGGTAGCGCACATCACCCTGCACACCACGGAACATCGGAAAGGGCGGTTCGCCATCGGTATCGGCCACCATGAGGATCGGCATCGGATATCGGTTCGACGTGATCGCATCGAGCACATGTGGCCACTTGTCCCGTACCTCAGCGGTGTCGGTCTTCCACTCCATGGTCGTCTCCAGACTGATGAAGGCATCCACGAGTCCGGGTTCGTGCAATGTGCACCAGCCTTCCTGCGCCCCCCAGCTATGGCCGATGTAGAAGACCCTGTTGCCATTGGCGAGCTGCCGCGCAACGTGCAGCACTTGGTGGATGCTGTGCTGGTCGGGCTCCCACACGATCGGCGTACCGTACATGGCGCCCTCCAAAGGCCAGTGCCAGTTGCAGCTGATGAAGATGAAGCCATGCTCCGCGAACCACTCGGCCATCCAGGTGTTCTCGTCGCTCATACCCTGCGCGCCATGGTGGTACACGATCACCGGCGCATGCATTCCCAGGGGCATGCTAGCACGCTGCGCATGCGTCGGCAGGGCGAAGAGGCTGTCCTTCACCTGCCAGGCCGTGTACGGGGTGTAGTCTATCGGCTCATCACCATCGAACGGATAGCGCAGGTCATACTCCACGAACATGGAATCCATGCGCAGGCACAATTCATCGTACACCCGGCGCAATGGCCCATCGAGCTTTCGCTCGTGCAACTCGCGAAAAGTGATCGCGGAACACAAGGCACTGCGCTCCACCGGGAGCCAGGCCTGCAGAAAGAGCGGTGCAGGACCATCATAGCCGTATCCGGTGTAGTGCAGACCATCGCTAAAGAGCACGGTATCCGCATGACCGATCGCAATGGGCACCGTGTTGGTCTCCTGTCCGAAGAGCACCGCGCACATGATCACTTGAATGCCGAACACCAGGCAGCGCATCGCGGACAAGATAGCCGTCATCACCACCGCCTTTCACTCGAGTTGCCAAGCCGGTGTCCAGGTCCGGCGCCGGTTGATCCCCTTACAATAAATAGTATAGCGATGTGCTCGTTGGCCGCGGAACTGCGCATGGCCCTGTCGGGTCCCGTTGCCGAGCGCGATACACCTTGCTCCCTGGCTGATGGCGAAGATGTCCGGGCTGTTCACCTCGGGAAGGAAGTGATCACGATCCATCAACCTGACCATCATCCATGAGAGACGCCTCCGTCCGCTACACCGAGCACGAGCGGGATCGCCAATTGCAGCCGCATGGGTGGCAGTGCCTTATGGGATGGGCGCTCCCACTACCAGCCACCACCGCCGCCGCCGCCGCCACCGCCGCCTGATGATCCACCTCCACCCGAACCACCGCTACTGCTCGGCGGGGTGCTGCTGGCACTGACACTGCTGCTCAGCGAGGAGGACATGCTGCTGGAGAAGGACCCGAAGTGACCGATGTTCCCGCTGTACCAACCCGGCTTGTAGTTCGGGTCGACCAGGGCGTTGCTGATCATGTCCTCGAATCGCTCACCCCAGACCTTCTCCACCCCGAAGGCGATGGCATAGGGCAGGTACTTCTCAAAGACCTCAGGTGTCATCGTCGGCGGGTTGAAGTGCTGCAACTGCTTCTCCTCCGCCGCACCCAGGTACATCTTGAATCCGAAGAGCTTGGCGCGTAACGCCTGTTTCGCCTCACTCGGCCGCTTGATCAGATAGGTGTAGAGCAGGAACAGGATCACGTTCACCACGATGAAGGCGCCGATGTACAAGATGTCCTCTCCACCCAGGTACTTATTGTGCAACACGATCAACGTGATCAGGCAGGCGGCCACCAGCAGCATCGGTATCCACCAGAACCGCCCGTTGTTCCCTTTGGTGAGGAAGTCGTGCCATTGCCCGGTCAGCTCTCCACGGAACTCGCTCGCCATGCGCTTCATGCCGGGATCGTACGTGCCATCGATCACGCATTGCCTGCCGCCACCGACGAACAAATGATCCATCAGCTCCTGTTCCTCGCGCGGCAGGCCTGACCCGTTCAAGGTCCTCACGATGGTGTAGGTCCGTGACTTCACCAGACCGAACAATACCGCATCCGTCCTCTCCTCGATGCGGATGCGCCCCTTCACCGCGAGCGAGATCATGGCGGGTGTGATCTGGTCGTTGTCGAAGCTCCCCTTCATCACCATGGCCACCGAAGCAGGTGAAAGGCCGTCGGGCGGCTCGAATAGCGGTATCACCGTGGGCCGGTCGGGATCCCGGCCGAAGCGGAACCAGGTGATGAAGTAGTAGAGCAGCAACAAGCCCGTGATCCCGCCACCCGTCAACGGCACCGCGTTCTCCTCCCAATAGGTCGGCGGCGGTGGTTCGGCCACCACGCCCTTCTGGAACCCCACGGCCACGGTAAGACCTTCATAATAGCCCATCGACCGCCCCTTGAACTGAACGGTGCGCGGATCGAGGATGGTCGCGCTGCAATCATGCTCGGTACTTCCGTAGGCACCGGTGTAGCAGGCGGTCTGTTCCACCTCGGCGCCGGGCGGCAGATGGATCAACGCGGAAACGCTGTCGATGTTGAAGGCCCATCCGTTGCCGTTCACGTTCCAATAGATCTCGTCGAAGTCCGCGAAGAAACCCAGCTGACCTTTGGTGATATAGGTGATCGTGTACGGGTAGTCGCCTGGCTCCAGGAAGTTGCCCTCGGAACCCACGTACAGCACGAAGTCATCGCCTTCGGTCGCCGTGTGGTGGGGAGAAGGCGCGCCGAACACGAGCACCTGGGTGAATTCATAGCTGACCCGGTGCTGCCTTCCCTTGTTGTCCGTGAAGAGGCGTGGCAACCTGCGCACGATGCCGCGCTTGAATTCGTTCCCCTCGGCGTGGATGTTGATCTCCTCGGTGATGGTCAGCTGCCCATCGGCGGCCACCGTGAGGTCCGTGTGGAATGAGTTGATCTTCTCGGTCTGGCCGTGAGCGCACAGGACGCCCAGGACCGCCATCAGCAGAAGGGCGCGGCGCATCAATTGAACTTCACCTGGGGGTTCTGCTTCTCCACTGGGTTCTCCAGTTCGAAGAAGGCGCTCTTCGCGAAGCCGAACAGGTTCGCGACCAGGTTGCTCGGGAAGCTCTCGATCAGCGTGTTCTGTTCGCGCACATTGCCGTTGTAATAGCGGCGCGACTTCTCGATGTCACCCTCCACCATGGCCAGCGTGTTCTGCAGCTCCAGGAAGTTCGTGTTCGCTTTCAGCTCGGGATAACGCTCAGCCACGGCGATCAGGTTCATCAGTGCACCGCTCAACTGCTTTTCCGCCGCCTGCTTGCCTTCCACCGTGGTGGCCTGCTGCGCTGCGGCGCGGGCGCGTGTCACGCTCTCGAAGGTCTCCCTCTCATGAGCGGCATAGCCCTTCACCGTCTCCACCAGGTTCGGGATGAGGTCGTAGCGTTTCTTCAATTGCACGTCAATGCCGCTCCAGGCTTCGGCCACGAGGTTCTTCAGCTTCACCAGCTTGTTGTAGATGCCGATGGCATAGAAGGCAAGAAGGACAAGGAGGCCGAGGATGACGAGCAGGGGGAGCATGGGTGGTGGTTGGGTGGTCCGAATATAACCGGCAGCGGGATCGTACGCATGCAACAGGCCACCCCTGCGATGGACGGCCCCGGTGATCGCGGTGGGACGATCGTCCGTCCGATCTAGCCGGATGCCACGCCTGTTCGGAGCTTCCGAATGATGTACACCGCCCCAAGGACCTCCACCATGCTCCATGGTACGGCCACTGGAAGGATGGAGAACGGAAGCACGGACATGTTGCCGATGACCAGCCACATCAGCACGAAGCCCATGGTCCAGGCGATGGCCGCGGTCTCCAGGAGCCCGCCCTTCCGCGCGAGGAAATGGATGGCGATGGCCAGCACCAGCGCCCAGATGCCCCACACCGCACCGTTCACCGGCTCACTTGGAAAGGTGAGCCCCAAGCCCGTGTAATGATCCGCCCAATGATCGGCAAGGACCAATTGGTTCCGAACGAACTCGTGAATGGAGATCCATACCGTGGCGATGAGGATGGCGAGGACTGTGCGCATGATCGTGCCACCGAAAGTAGATATCCCGGACCGGAACCAGGAGTGCACCTTTGCCACATGTCCAAGACCACCTATGACCGCATCGGTACGGGCTATGACGCCACGCGCGCGGCTGATCCGTTCCTGGCCCAACGGTTGTTCGACCTGCTGAACGCAGCGCCGGGGAAGTCTATCATTGACATTGGCTGCGGCACCGGCAACTACACCGGCTTTCTTGCCGCACGTGGACTAGAACTCACCGGCCTCGATCCATCGGAGCGCATGCTCGAACAGGCGAGGACGAAGAGCGATGCCATCCGGTGGGTGCAGGGGCATGCTGAGGCCATGCCCTTTGAGGACCGAGCCTTCCAAGCGGCGGTCGCCACGCTCACCCTGCACCATTGGGCGGACCTGGAGCGCGGTCTTGCCGAATGTGGAAGGATCCTCCAGCCTGGTGCCCGTTTCGTCGTGTTCACTTCCACGCCGGAGCAGACCGGTGCCTACTGGCTTCGCCATTATTTCCCACGGATGATCGAACGAAGTGCGGCCACGCTGCCCGCCGAGGAACGGATCATCGCCGGAGCCGCACGTTCCCGACTGGAGCTGAAGGAGCGTGTCCCCTATTCCGTACGACCCGACCTCCAGGACCTCTTCCTGTTCGCTCGCAAGCATCAACCCTTTGCTTACCTCGATCCGGAGTTCCGAAAGGGCATCTCCTCCTTCGCGCTGCTGGCGGCGGGCGACGAGCTGGATGAAGGTCTTGCCTCCCTCGAAGCGGATATCGCATCAGGTCAATGGGCCAAGGTGCGCGATGAACATGAGCATCAAGGCGGTGACTACCTGCACTTGGTGTTCGAGCGCGCATGATCGTTGGCGCAGCTATCGTCCCACAGCGTTCAACATCGCTTCACAGTTCCTCCGCTGCTCGGCAACGAAGCCGGTGCATTCCCGGGCCGTTCCATAGCGCAGCTCCTCACGTGCCTTGCGCACCTGCGGGTGCCAACCCCAAAGTCCGATGTTCCCGGGCCTGCCCTCTTGAACGGTCCAACAGCGCTCCAGGATCCGTCCCTTCTGTTCCCAGCGCATCCCGAAGGTGCTTCGCCCCGGCCAGATCGCAGCCTTGGTCACACAGGCGTCCCAGGTCGCATCCAGGACCCCGGGCTGGTTGCGCAGGAAAGCGACGAGCGTATCGTACGTTGCCTGATGGTTGATGTATGTCGTCGACCCGTTCAGAACAAGGTGACCTTTACGATGGTCGCGGATGAACCGCTTCATCCAGTGATCGACGCGTTCCACCTTCCCGCTCTTGAGGGCCCGCTGAAGCGCGTGAGCATCCTGCCCGTACACCGCACGCGACAGCAACAGCGTGCCGATCAGCACCAGTTTCATTCCCCAAGCCATTGCTGCGCGTCATCGATCGTTCGTTGCACGACGGCATCACCGGGAAAAGGCAGAAGATCCTCCCCGCGACGAAAGAGATGGTCCTGCCCGATGAACTGATCGATGGTCTTTACCACGGCGCGGAGGTACGCGCCATGGATGGTCGCGTTCTCACTGCCCGGGATGTACAGGGGAGTGCTTTCCAACACGCTGATCAGATAGCGCACCGCCGCCCTGTCCTGACGCAACAGTTGCTCACTGCCCTCCTTGGTGGTGCAGACCATCGGTCGGATCCGCCTGTACTCCTGCAATTCGTTCAGACCGCGGATGCGATGGTCCTCATTCCAATGCGCCGTCGCCGCCATGGCGAGCGGAAAGCTGTGGTGCCTTTCGATGTAGGCATGTGTGACGCGTGCGTGCGGATCCTCCATCCAATGACGGCGCGCCAGCTGCTCGAAGCAATAGCGCGCGCTGTCATTCCTCAACTCTTCATGCAGCATTCCCAACAAGGCACAGGAAAGCGGTGTGGCCGGCGGGTAAGCGCCTTGGAAGAGATCCGTGCTGTCCGTCAGCACACCTTCCACATGGATCAGGAAAGAACCGGGCACATCGCTGCACCCGACCTGATAGCTGGCCCTTTCCTGTCCGCACGATAGCAGCGGAAGCATCAGCAATGGTATCAAGACCTTCATGGTTCCTGACGTTGCGCTACGGTGATCCAAAGATCCTCATTCAACAGGAAGTCGATGTCGCGCAGGTGCTCCCCTTGTGAGGGTGACTGCCTGAAGCGATAGCGCCCGCCGACCAGCGGTCCAAGGTCGAACGGGATCACCTCCTCGTTCCAGCTTTCGGTGAGCACATCCGTATCGGTGCGCACGGCGAACTGGAGATCCAACAGATAGGTTCCCATGTCCTTCACCACCAGGGAATGGGAGACCTGGCGAGGCTCACCGCTGGTGATGTAGCCGAACACGAGCTCCATCCGCTCTCCCGGCTCGGGGTTCATGGGCCGCAGTAGCAGGTAGGTACCAAAGGGCTCTCCGATCACGGTATCGCGCGGAACACCGGTATCGATCACCAGACCAGCCGGCGTCAACCGATAGTGCGCGGGCCGCCACACAAGCTCCCCAAGGTCGATGTCCTTTGCAAAGGGCGCTCGGACGAACATGCTCCGCCTCCCTGGTCCGTAGTCGGTGAAGGCATGGAACTCGATGTCTACCCAACGGCCATGCCTGTTGCGCACTGGATCACAGCTCAAGGTGCCGCTGAAACGGCCGGTAGCCGCATCCGCTGCGGTGCTCGGATCCAACCAACCTGTTGAGCGGATGCCGATGGTGGATGGTCCCATGCCGGGTACAGGCTCCTGCCAGTTGACGATGCGGCCGGAAACGTGGACCGTTACTGTGGCACAGGCGGCAACGGTGCGGATCAGGACAAGCAAGAGCAGAAGGACGCGCATGACCACCCGTACACCTGGAACCCTCGGAGGTTCGATCCTACTCCGGGATCAAGTACCTTGAACCATCCTCCCGGTCGATCCACGATCGTTCACAATGTGATACCGTCCTCGATAGGCAGAGAGGCGAAGGGCGTTGGTTCCCGATCCGGACCGACCCCATTGAGACCGAACAAACCGATCATCATCCCACAGTCACCAGCACCATTCATCATGCGGACACCTCTCCTCCTGTTCACCGTCGCGATATCCACTTCCCCGCTCCTGAGCCAGACCACCGAAGGCTTCGAGACCGGCTATACCGCTGGGGCCACCACCTTCAACGGTCCTACCGGGGAGACCTTCCTCCTGACCTCGGACCTCCGTATCACCAACTTCGACACCTATGGCGCCGGCGGCAGTGATTGGTTCATCGATACCGGCATCCTGGAAGGGAACGACAACATGCCGGCATCGCAGCTCGTGTTGCAGGACGTGCTCAAGACCTTCACGCTGGAGAGTGTGAAGATGTGGACGAGCGGGACGGATGGGAGCAGCTATGCTGTGGGATTCGTCACCCTGACAGGGACCGGCCCTGGCGGGAACGTATCCCACATCTTCACCGTCGCCCCGACCGGCAACAGCGGTCTGGATTGGGTGGAGCTCTCCATGACGGGCACCCTGCTGCAAGGCGCTGCATTACAGACCCTCACCATCACGTATGGCAGCACGCTCAACTACGTCTCCCTCGACGATCTGACCTATACCATCGGATCATTGGTCGGTATCGAGGAAACGAGCGCGCTACAGCGCGTGTCACTCTTCCCATTCATCGCCACCGATCTCGTGAACGTCGACCTCGGTGCGATCAGTGGTCGAGTACAAGCCAGGATCCTGGATGAACTCGGGCGTTTGATCGACACACACCGATCGGTCGGAGGAAGCACGACAACCATCCCGGTGGTCCGGTTAGCGAAGGGTGCCTACCTGCTGGAACTGACCACCGAGGCCGGCGACCGGAAGGTGTTACGATTCACGAAGGACTGACCATGACGTCCACACCCATGGAACGAGTCAGCCTCACGCTCTTCGGAGCACTGCTGTGTGTTGGATCCTTCGCCCAACCGGGATCGCTTGATACCGGCTTCGGGAACGGAGGTACGCTGACCACGGACTTCGGGATCCCATCGGCCGAAGCGACTGCGATCGCTCAGCTTCCTGACGGAAGGTTGCTGGTCGCGGGTTATACCAATGCAGGAGCCAACTACGATCCTGCACTCGCGATGTACCTCCCCAATGGCGATCTCGACCCTTCCTTCGGTGAAGGCGGACTGGTAAGCGTGAGCCTCGATGTAGCCGCAGCGATCCACACCTTGGCGGTGAGGCCGGATGGACGCATCCTGATCGCCGGCTCAGCTGCAGGATCGGAAGATGGGAACGCGATCGTGCTGCAATTCCTTCCCGATGGCACCCTCGACCCTGATCTTGGTTCCATGGGGTATGTCACCCACTCCATTCCGGGTGGTATTGTCTCGCCGCGTGCGATGGTACTTCGTCCGGATGGCGGCCTTGTGCTCACCGGGAACCACTTCGTGGGCACGGTCTCCCACCTCATGTTCATCGCGCTGCATGCCGACGGGACGCCCGACGAGACCTTTGGCACCGATGGCCACGCGACCTTCCTGCCCACGGCCAACAACAATGTGGCCAATGCGATGGTCATACAGCCGGATGGGCGCTTGGTCGTGTGCGGATCGGCCAGTGGCTCCGGATCGTCAGGCAATGCGGCCTTGCTCATGGCCCGTATCCTCCCCGATGGCTCTCCCGATGCGTCGTTCGGTGACGCGGGCTTCGTGATCCGGGACGTGCAATACCCGAGCTTCGCCGCGGCGAATGCCCTGGTGCTCGAACCGGACGGGCGCATCACTTCCACGGGCTCCGTTGGAGGATCATTCGCACCGGATGCCTTCCTGATGCGCTTGTTGGCGGATGGCACCCCGGATCCAAGCCTGGACAACGACGGCTTCATCAGCCAAGAGCTTGGTGCGTACGACTTCATGTTCGGCATGGTGCGCCAACCCGATGGCAGGTACGTGATCGGTGGGTGGGGAGGCTCGACCAGCAGCTTCTGCCTTGCAAGGCTGAATGCGGATGGGTCGTTGGATCCTTCGTTCACCGATGGCGACCCGAACAACGCAGGACCGGTTGTCACACCCTTCGGAACAAGCATCTCCATTGCCAATGCGCTGGTGCTGCAAGCCGACGGCAAGGTGGTGGCGTGCGGGCGTGGTGACAATACGTTCGCCCTGGCGCGGTACAATACCGGCGTGGTATCCAGCGTATCGACCCACACCGCGTTCAAGGCACTCCCCTGCTGGCCCACGCTCGTGTGCGACCAGGAACAGGTGAACGTGGACCTGCGCGACCTTCACGGGAAGTGGAACTATCGGGTGCTGGACATGCGTGCACGCGTCCTGATCAACGACTCGTGGTCCGCTGGTCGGATCAACAAGCTGGACGTAAGCAAGCTGGATGCAGGCTCCTATCTGCTCGAGTTGCACTCGACCGATGGAGATATGCGGACCGCACGTTTCGTGAGGGAGTGACACCTGCTAATCCCTTCGCGGAGTTGTGATCACTGATGGATCGATCCTTCGTTGCGGTGATGGCGCCGTACCACGAGGAGGATCGCTGAAGCTGATCCCTATCGGATCGCAGGATGGACAAGATCGTTCGTTCTGCACCTCGCTCATCACATTCGAGGCCCATCGCGCGAAAGTGTAGCACCGGCGCACACCCGAAGGAGGAATGCACCAGGGGACCGTTCCTCGGTGTAAAAGGACCGTAACTGTCCGTCACAATTCATTTCCGTACGGATCACCTCACATTCGATGGAAACCACCCTGCCATGGTTCCCATCGATACCCGTTCCATTCGTCGCTCATCCAACGGTGCGTGCATCAATATCCTGCTCCTTGCGACCCTGCTTCCGATCACACATGCCTCGGATGCACAGGATGGTTCGGCGGTGAAGAAGTGGGCGAGCTATCATGGTGGTTCCGGAGCCGACGCCGTACTTTCCGTGGCCACGGATGCTGCCGGGAACATCTATGTGGCCGGACGCACGACACAGGGCCTGCTACTCAGCAACGATACCACCGCGAATAGTGTGGTCGTTCATCAGAGCAGCTACGGTGGAGGTGCATCCGATGCCTTCCTCGCAAAGATCGCCGCGCACGGTTCCATGCTTTGGTGCACCTACCTCGGTGGTGGTGGTGATGACGAGGGCGTGGAAGTGGTGGTGGCGGCCACCGACAGCATCTACCTGATCGGGAACACGACCTCCACGGACAGCATCGCCACGGACACGCTCGCCTTCCAAGGTGTGCCCGGAGGTGCTTCGGATATCTTCCTGGCTCATTTCGGAAGCAACGGAACCCTGCGCAGTGCCAGCTATTTCGGCGCCGCGGAGAACGAGATCGCCCGATGCGCCGCCATGGACGTGCATGGTCGCCTGCTCATCGGTGGCACGACCAATGGCCCCGGCAGCCTGAGCGGCCTCACACCCAGCGCCCAGTCCTACACCCTGGGCATCGATGGGCTGCTGCTCCTCTTCACCGGCACGGATTCACTAATGGCCGCAACCTTCATCGGGGGTGAAGGAGATGACGAGATCGTTGCCATGGCGAACGGCGACAGTACGGGCATGGTCTTCGTCGGGAACACCAACAGCACGGCGAACATCGCCATGATCAATGCCGGAACACCGGCTTTGCAAGGCGGCCTCGATGCTTTCGTGATGAAGGTGGATACCTTGCTGCTCATCGTCGCAGGAACCTATCACGGGGGGCCAGAAGACGATATGGCCCATGACATCGCCGTGCATCAAGGCATTTCCGCCATCTGTGGGACCACGTGGTCCGAGCAATTGCACGATGACACGACCTCTTTCCAACCACTGAACGCAGGCGAGGCCGACGGCTTCTTCACCGTCCTCGATAGCACGCTCGCCATCAGCTGGGGCACCCTGTTCGGTGGTGCGGACTTCGACTCCTTCCATAGCATTGGATCGGATGTCGATGGCCGTTGGTACGTCAGCGGGGCCGCACGATCGGACGAGTTGACCATCGAGGAGAGCGGCCCTGTTGGCCAGCCCATTGGTACTTCGGACATGATCATCCTGCGGTTCGATTCCACACATGCGGTCGAGTGGTCGCGGTATCTCGGTGGCGATGGAGAGGAAGAGGCACTGGCCATGGCGGTCTTTGGAAGGACCCACGTCTACATCGGTGGGATCACCGATTCCGGATCGGGCTTCTCGTTGCTTGGTCATCAGATGCAACCAGGTGGAGCGTTGGATGGATGTTCGGCCCGGCTGGACCTGAAGGAATCGACACCGCCGATCGGGATCGGTGGTTGGGGTGGTGGTGGCGGTGGCGGTGGCGGTAACGGCGGGTATGGTGGTGGTGGTGGAACGACCCCCCCCCCACCGCCACCCTTCATTGATGTGTGCCTGGGAGATCCCATCACCATGGTCACCTACGGTGGCGCCTTGGGCACCGGTGCGAGCTGGCGCTGGTACTCGAACGAATGTGGTGTGCCCGAGCATTACATCACCTCCGGTGACACCATCACCCTCTGGCCTACCGCTTCGTTCCGACTCTTCGTTCGCGCGGAATACGCCAATAGTGTCTCCACCTGCCGGTTCGTGGATGTGAACGTGCACATCCCTCCCGATCCAACGGTCACCATCCCGGATACGGTGTGCGCCGGTTCGGGCTTCATGGTGGATGGACTCGGTGCCACCATGTTCTCCTGGCTTCTGGGAGACTCCCTGTACGAAGGCACCAACATCATCCTCCCGGCACCACTGTCCTCCGGCATCCATGGCATCGGCATCACCGCCACCGAGGGCGCCTGCGTCGTTCCGCTCACGGACAGCATCACCGTGGTGCCAAACCCCGCGACCAGCTGGTCGGTACAGGACATTTCCTGCCACGGCATGAACGATGGCTCCATCGAATTGATCGACGGTCTTGAGCAAGCGCTTCAGATCAGCTGGGAGGATCCTGAACTCGAAGGAAACAGCATCAGTGGGCTAGCGGAAGGCTCCTATGCGGTCACCTTGACGGACACGCTGGGCTGTCAGCGGACCTACACCCTGGGGATCACCATGCCCAACGCACTGGTGGACAGCATCAGCACGACCACGGCGACCTGCGGCCGACCCAACGGGACCGCACAAGCCTTTGGAAGTGCCGATCCCTCGACCCTGACCTATCTCTGGCTGCCCGACTCATCCTTCACCAGCATGGTGAACGACCTTGCGCCCGGTCTTCATGTCCTATCGGTACAGGACAGCGCGGGCTGTTGGGAGGAGCATCCGGTCCTGATCGCCGACAGCGGGAGCGTTCAAGCGATCATCATGGCCGACACGCTTGGCACGGAGGATGGTCCTGCCCTGCTCATCTGCACGGTGATCCCTGCCGACAGCGCAGCAACGTTTAGCTGGCAACCCACCATCTGGCTCGAGGATCCGACCGCATCAAGCACCTGGTGCGAACCCCTGGACACCACCACCTACGTCGTCACCGTGACCAGCGCGTTGGCATGCACGAGCGCGGATAGTGTGGTGGTGCTTCCGAAACCACTGCTGACGGACACCGGTGTTCGACCCTGCGGTGAAGCCTTCCTGCCAGACATCTTCTCACCGAACGGCGATGGGTTGAACGATGGACTCTGTTTGCTCGGTGGGTGTGTGACCCGCCTTGATCTTCGCATCTACGACCGTTGGGGCGGCCTGGTCTTCCACGGCTCCGAGGCGGACGCATGCTGGGATGGCACCGCGAAGGGCGCTCCACTTCCCTCCGGCCCATACGTGTTCACCCTATCCGCTGAACGCTCCTTCGGCGATCCGATCGAGCGGACAGGGACCATTCTCCTGCGGCGATGAGAAGCCTCGCATCCCTTTCAAGCCTCGCGCTGGCGGCTTCGTTGCTGGCACAGGACGCCGACCGGTCATTCGCTCCACGGATCCCATCCACCCTGGACCCATCGCGAACAGGTGCATCGGCGGCGGTGAACGCGGCCCTCATCCATCAGGACCAATGGCTGCAGGTGCCCGGCGCCTGGCGCAACGAACTCCTCCATGTGGACCTCTGCCTCCGGAATCGCAGGAAGAAGATGGACAAATGGATCGGCGCAGGCCTGGATGCAGCGGTCGATCGTTCACCAGCCTCCGGTTGGCAGCGCACACATGCGGCGATCCGCACAGCGGTCCATCTCCGCAGTGGCCAACGCTCATACCTCGCTGCAGGGTTGGGCACCGCCTTGGTAAATGCCACGATGAACGCCCAGAATGGCGCGTGGGGGAGTCAGTACGACGGTCTTCGTTACGATGCATCATTACCATCCCAGGAAGCTTGGACCACCGACGCCAGCACCTGGTTCGAGGCCCGAGCCGGCGTCTCTTTCACCCTGAAACGTGCAGCCGAAAGTCCTCGACGCCGTGAGCCCGATATCCTGACCGCCGGTCTTGCCGCCGATCACCTGGGCCGCCTTGTGCTGCGGGAAGCGGGACAACGCATGGAACCGTTACCCATGCGCGCCACGGCCTATGTGCTGAGCGAAATGCATCACCGGCTATGGGAGAACGGCTTGTTCTCCGGTGAGCTCATCGGGCACCTGCAAGGACCTTTCCACACCGGTCGGCTCAACTTCTACGCAGGCAAACACCTGCTGAACAGCGTGCGCAATGAAGGTGGACCTCCGCTCTTCGGCTTCAAGGCGGGGCTCGGCTATAAGTACCTCGATGCGGTGCTTGTGAACGTCATCATCGACTACGGCAGGCTATCCTTCGGCATGACATACGGATGGTCCGTGGGTGCAAAGGATCGAGCGGTCAACGGCCGGCGCACCTTCGAACTGCTGCTGCAATGGAGCACCCGCTAAGGCGATCTTGATCAGAACCAGCGGATCAACGCGAGCAGCCTTGTCCAGCCCTTCCCCCACGTGGTGGAGTTTTCGAAGGTCGCTCACCACGGACCTACCTTGCATGACATGAAGGCCTACAAACAGGGCTGGGTGATCGTACTGATCCTCAGCACCGCATGCGCGGCGCAGAACGAAAAGGTGAATGACGTTGGTCCCGACGACCCCATCGCTCAATATGTCGTCACCGCCTTCACCGACAGCCGCGGAGGACTCTGGTTCGGAACGATCGGCAAGGGCGTTGCACACCCCGCCGGCGGACAGCTCACCTTTCTCAGTCCGGCGGATGGGAAAGGCGGCGATGTGGTGAGCAGCATCGCCGAGGACACGAATGGTCATTGCTGGTTCGCCGGACATGAAGGCACCGGCCTTGTCCGGTATGATGGTTCCTCGTTCCATCAATACTGGGCGGATGAGACCAGTGTGAGCACCGATCGCGCTGGGACGGTATGGGCGGGGACCGATCGGCAGGTGCTTCGCTCCGATGGTCCTGGCTTCATCCCTTTTCCCCTGCCCATCGATCATGACACCATTCATACCTATGCCATCAAGCCGGGTCGGGCATCGCTCGCGTTGCAGGACAGCAAGGGCGACCTGTGGTTCAGGACCGATGGTGCGGGGCTCATCAAGTACGATGGTGCGACGTTCCGCACGTACACCAAGGCGGATGGACTTTGCAGCAATTCCGTGAATGATGTCGTGGAGGATGACGATGGGCGCATCTGGGTGATCGGCATGCAGGCCTATCAACCTGCGATGACCCATGACGGCGGGCTCTGCCGGCTGGACGGTGACCACTTCATCACCTTCCCGGAAATACCCGGCCTGCATGCGAATGACCTGTACACGATCTTCAAGGACCGGAGCGGTGACCTGTGGATCGGCGCCACGGGCGTGGGTGTGTACCGGTTCCGCGATGAGCACTTCACGCTCTTCGACCGCACCGATCGACCGGACCTGAACGCAAGCTTCGGCCTGCAAGGAATGACCCAGGCGGACAACGGGACCTTGTGGTGTGGATTCAGTGGTGGCCTCTTCCGCTTCGATGGCGATGGCTTCGTGCATGTCGGGCGCAATGGCCCATGGGAATGAGGTCTTGACCTCGTGCCGTGCGCTATGTCGCGATCCGTTCGACCTCGTGATGGAGGACCGACCGCTCTCTTGAACACGTGGATCGGCGCGGTTCCCAGAATATTTCGTAACTTGCGCCCGGACATTGCTCAACGTGCTCTTGGGGCCTTTAGGTCCGGCCGATCAGGTCAGCGCGACTAACATCTTATCAACCTTAATCCCTGCACGCATGAACATATTCGTGGGGCGACTGACCCATGCCATCACCGACCTTCATCTGGAACTCCTGTTCGGCCATTTCGGCCAGGTGGACAAGGCACGCATCGTGACCGACCGGGTCACCGGCGAGAGCCGCGGCTTCGGATTCGTTGAGATGAAGAACGAGCGCGAGGCCGTGAAGGCCATCAACAAGCTCGATGGCGTGAAGCTCGAGAACACGATCCTGCGGGTGAAGCCCGCCTATGACCGCACCGAGAACTAGGTCGGTCCGTTCTCGTTCGCCGGCTGCTCCGCGTTCGCCGGACGCACCATCCTCTCCAGGACCAGCAGCCCACCCAAGGCCACCAACAACAAGGCGGTGAAGAACCACCAGGTGGCCGCATATCCCACGCTGGCCACGAGCCGCAGCCCGAGCGTGTGCCCGATGATGTGTGCCACGCTCCACGAGATGGTGAACAACGCCATGTACGCTCCCGGCTTTCCGAGGTCCGACCGCTCATAGGCGAACCGGTTCATGAAGGGGAAGTTGAGCATCTCCCCGAAGGTCATCAACACCATGCCCAGCCACAGGAAGGCTACGAATGGTGAGACCACCAGCACCACGAAGCTCAACGCGAACAGCAACACGCTCACGCCCAGGATCCGGAAGAGCGGCACCCGTCCATCCTCGCATCCCTTCACCAGCGGCATCTCCACGAGGAAGATGAGGAGACCGTTGGCCCCGAGCAGCAGACCGATGTACTCCTCGCTCAATCCGTGCACCTCACTGTAGAACAAGGGAACCGTGCTGAAGTACTGAAGGAAGGGGATGCTGATGAGGGTGACGATGACAAGGAAGAATAGGAACGGCCGATCACTGTATGGCGAGGCTTTGAGTGCGTTGTTCGTTGCCGGCCGGTCACCGGTACCGGACCCCCTCCGTGGCAGCCAGCGCAGCAACATGGCCATGGCCAGCAAACAGGTGATCCCATCCACCCAGAACAGCCCGGCGTAGCTCCAGCTGGTGATGATCAACCCACCGATCGCCGGCCCCAGGCTGAAGCCCAGGTTGATCGCGAGCCGGATGAGCGTAACAGCACGCGTACGGTTCTCCGGTCGTGCATACTGTCGGATCGCCACGAACATCGCCGGCCTGAAGCCATCGGACAGGACCATTAGCCCGAAGACCGCGAGACCGAAAGGCACCGCACCACGCACGTATTTCAAGGCAAGGAACGCGAGACCCGAGGTGAGCAATGAGCCGACCATCACCTCGTAGAAGCCGATCCGGTCGGTGAGCCGCCCACCCAACCAGGACCCCACGACCGATCCCGCACCGAAGCAGCTCATGATCCAGCCCACCTGCTCCAGGGTGAGCCCCATGTCCTTGGTGAGGTAGAGGCTGAGGAAGGGGACCACCATGGTTCCCGCCCGGTTCACGAAGGTGATGAGCGTGAGCAGCCAGATCCCACGGCTGAAGCCACGGAACGAATCGAGGTAATAACGCCATGCACGGCCCACCGTCCCCACACCGCGAACCTATCCACCATCCAGATACGGCCGCACATCTTTGCGGCGACCATGACCGATACCGAGCTCATCCGCGACCTGCGCCTCCTGCAACGTACCACGCTCATGCTGCAGACCGAACTGCGGCATGGTCATGTGGATACCGACCTGATCGATGCGATCGACCGGATGATGGAACGCGGGATAACGACCGACCCAAGGTGCGATGAACTGCGCGACGCGGTGGATGCCCTGCGCGAGAACACCCTCACCCCGCGCGATGAACTGCATGGCGATACGATCAGGGCCTGCGAAGCGCTGAAGGACCGGATCGACGCCGTGATCGGTCAGCTGGTCTGAAGCAGCGCTCAGCGCCAGAGTGAATGCGTCACCGCCTTTCCGCTGGCATGGTCCACGAGCACGAGGATCGGCTCGCTCACCTTGCCGGGCACCGGCAGCCGGGTGCCCATGAACGCCGTGACCTGCCCGCCGGGCAGGATCCGCTGCAGCTTGAAGCGATCAATGGCGGTGTCCACGTGCCAGATGATCCGGCCCTCCATATCCACGCGCGCCATGACCAGCGTTCCCTTCAAGCCCGGCTCGGAGGTGTAGAGCATCAAGGCACCGTCCGGTTCCGATGGCCGTATCGGTTCCGATCGTTCGTCCATCCGTAGGAAGGACGCGTTGAGGAATTCCTCCTTTCCGATGGGATCCATCGAGATGATCCGCCGACTTCCCGTGGTCGCGCTATCCCCTAACAGAGAGCGCTGGAGCCGTCGGAGCTGCCTGGCATCGTTCGCGTCCGCGATCTTGCGCACCCACTTCCCCGGAGCGTACTCCTTCTCCAACTCAGGAACGGAAAGCAAGCCGAGCCAGGTGTGCTCATCCAGGCACAGGCCGGAAGCCAGATGGGCATCGATCCGCGGCTGGAACGGTAGTGCACGTCCACCTTGCAGTCCACGCGGATCCCTCGGTTCACCTTGTACCACTTCATAGGTCCGTAGGTCGACACCTCCCGTTCCATTGACATCGAACCAGAGCGTTCGACCATCACTCCCGAGGATCCTGGCCAGGGAGAACGAGTTGCCCTCGAGCCCTTCCCGGATGGGCACCTTCCTCGGGGCGGAACCATCAAGTGGGATGAGCAACATGCCGACCGAGTACCGGTCCTTGGAATGATCGCGGTGGAGCGAAGGCGTGTAGGCCTCCAGCGTCTGCAGCAGGATCGCGACATGCTGCTCCGTGCGCACGGCGTCGCCCAACGGCGTTCCCGGTCCGGGATCGATCACCAGGAATTCGTTCTTCAACCAGACCACGCCCCCGAAGATCAGTGCGATCGCGCCGACCAACACCGCCAGTTTCACTTTGAGGTCACGATATCTTCCGTACCAGGCGGTGGGTCCAGCGGTCCTGGGTGTGGGCCGAGGAGCACCATGGCCTCGTCGGATCGTGATCGACCCATCATCGTAACCGATCTCCGCCACGCAACCGGATGCCTTCTGGCGGATCACTTCATCCGCCACATTGCGCAGGATGTCCCCTCTCCTTTCCATGGCCCAGGGATAGGCCTTCTCCCATTGGGAACGCTCACCCATGCTCACGATGGTGATCACATCGCCTCCACCGAACTCCCACCACCCGCTGATGCGCTTCCCGCCCTCTTCATAGCTAACGCTGCCTGACCGGCCTTCCTGCGTGATGATCACGTGTGCCCCTCGCATGGTGGATCGTTACTTGGTGGTCCAAAGATGATCGGCGTCGCGGATCACGCATCTGGTTCACCTGAGAACGCGATCTTCACGTCCACAACCCATCACCATGTCCTGGAGGATCGCTCTGGTCGTCGCCGTGATCACCGCGGTGGTCACGGCCATCATCGCCACACTCGTATCCGACAAGGTCACGCGCATGCACGGCGTGAGCGACTTCGAGGGTGGACGCGGCATGCTCATCGCCTTCGTGCTGATCCCGGCCGGTTTCATCGGTGGCTTCCTGGTCGGCCTGCTCGGGACCAAGCTCGTTCATGCCACCGAATGGGGTCAGTTCTGGAAAGCCGCGGGTCTCTCCATCCTCATGGCGCAGCTGGCCTTGCTGCTGATCGCGGGTCTGAGCCTCCTGTCCGTGCCCCGTCCGCCGCTGATCAACGGCCGGGAGCTCTCCCTGAAGATCGAGGTGCATGTACCCAAGGCTCGTGTCCCCGCAGATGCGATGGAACCGAACGCTATCCGTCTCAGCGTATACGCAGGGCCGAAGGACAACCATTATGCGGAGATCGACCGGGGTCGGTTCCGCGAGGAGGATGACCGCCTCATCGTAACGGCCATCGCCCCGCTCTTCAGCCGCTCCCCTGGTCGCGTCGCCAGCTTCCACATCCTGGATGACACCTGGCTGGCCGCGGACATCGACCTGCCCGCGCGACCATCAGAGGCGGATACCTCCTGGTGCGACCTCAAGGCGATGCGCGATGCACGGACCGCTGGAGCCAGCGCGATCATGAGCGATGTGCTGATCCGATACCGCGTGATCCTTGATCCAGCTCCGCAGTGAGCGGATCAACCTTGAGCCACCGGCGACTAGGCGGCCCGCATCTCAGGCATCGCGCGCTGGCGATCGCTCTCACCCGTGAAGAGCGAAGCGAGATGGTCAGCGAGCTCATTGTCGCCCAACCGACGCGCCAGATCCACACCTTCCTCCAGGCGGGCCAGCACGACCTTGCAGAGCACCAGGAAGACCTCGTGCACCCTGTCCTCCATGCGTGCCTCTTCATGTCGAGCTGCCAACGCATGGTGGATCTCGTTGAGCAGATCATCCGTTTCCGAGCAGGCACAGGGGCGCAGGCGCTCTCCCCAACCCGCGATCAGTCTGTCCAATTCGGCGCGCTGCACCTGCACGCTCGTCACCTGATCGCGGAAGAAGGCGCCCCAGCGTTGGGTGCGTGTGGCCACCACCGCACGTTGCAACACCACGGGCAATCGGCGGTGGATGAAGTACAGTTCGTACAGGTGCCGGCGCAGCTGTTCCAGCAGCGCGGGCGGGAGCAGGTTCTTCCTTTCCATGTGCAGGTCGATGGAATTAGGCCGATATGTGATCCTCCTGGACCAGGTGCATGGGGTTCCGGCCATGCCTTACCGATCTCTGCTGCAAAGAACGGTGCGGGTGCCGCCGGAGTTCCAATGAATAGATGATCACCTCTGAGCGCCCGACCAATGCGCTCTGGCGACCCACGTCCGCTACTTCCGGCCAACGACGGGATCCAACGAACGATCGTTGATCACGCGGCATTCACCGGCATGCTCCGCGGGCCACCACTTGCACCCCCGCGCGCCAGGCAGCGCACCTGTTCGGGTAGGTCCTGCCGTCGCAACCGCAGAAGGGATCGTACTCCATCGTACAAAGTCCTTCGCTCTTGCGCGCCGGGTCCTCACAGGGTGGCTCCTTCAGGATGCGCAGCAGGTGTCCCTCGAACACGTCCTTCTGTTCGACGCTGGCTACATGCCCGGCCTTCGGCACGATGATGAGGTGGTCATCGGGCAGGCCGTTGCGCGCCGCGATGCCCTGCCCCACAGTCAGCGGGATCAGCCTGTCGCCCTCACCCCAGAGCACGAACACCGGCATGGTCCACATGTAGTGTTTGGTCGCATACCGCTCTTCGTTCTTGAGCAGATCCTTCAGAAGTCCGAGGTACACGGCCTGGTGCGCGCTGAACTTCTTGAAGAGCTGCTTGCGCGCGAAGCCAGGGACCTTCGGTGGTTCGTACATCGACGTTGCCAGCAAGCGGTACATCTCGTCCGGATCCTCCGGTGTGAACAGGTCCGCGATATCCGTGGCACCACGGCTCCGCGCCACGCTGTCGGCCATGGCGCTCGTATAGTCGCTGGCCGGACCGTCGTAAATGACCAGCGCGCGGGTGCGGTGCGGCTGTTGTTCGGCGAAGTTGGCGCTGATGGCGCCACCGTACGAGTTGCCTACCACGTATACCGGTTCGTTCACACCAAGGCTGTCGAGGATCAACGCCAGATGTTCCACCTGGCGGTCCACGCTGGAGCCGTTCCATTGCACGGTGCTTCCACCATGCCCGATCAGGTCGGGCACGATCAGGTCGAAATGTTGTGACAAGGTGGACAGGTTAGCCGCCCACATCGCGTGACTGCTCGTGATGCCATGCACCAGCATCAAGCGTGGCTTGCCTCCACTGTTCAGGCTCTTGCTGACATACGTAAAGTGCGGACCCATCTCATCGGTGAAGGTGCGAGCCTCGAGGCCGTTCGCATCAAAGGCCCGGCGAGCCCGCTTCTCCGCGATCCGGTTCACATTGCATGCAGCGAACAGTAAGGCGAGGCCTGAGGCTAGAAGGAGCGCGCGCGACATGGGGAACGGAAGGTTGGAGCCGCCGGGAAGTTAACCCGGTTGAACGCATGACGGCCGCCTGATCCATGGCGGACCGGGCGGCCGTGATCGCTGGAACGGGGCTTATCGCTTGAACAGGTTCCCCAACATGCCTTTGGCCATCCCGGCCAGTCCTTCGCCACCCAGCAGGGACTGGAGGTTCTTCGCGTCCCCGCCCACATGGCGGCTCACCAGGTCGGTGATCAGGGGCAGCAGCATCCCGGACACACCGCTTGCCTT
Source organism: Bacteroidota bacterium (assembly GCA_029573495.1). Classification (GTDB taxonomy): domain Bacteria; phylum Bacteroidota; class Bacteroidia; order Flavobacteriales_F; family PHOS-HE28; genus PHOS-HE28. The sequence goes on from JAKQEI010000198.1 coordinate 39,025, forward strand.
GCTGCTTTCCAGGCCGATCTGCCCGGTCAATTTATTCTGCAACAACCCGCCGATCTTCTCCATCAATCCGTCGGCACCGGTGGAGTTGGCACCGCTGCTGAAGAGGCTCAACGCGTCATCCAGGCCGAAGCCATTATCACCGGCCACGGCCTCCTTCACACTGTCGGCGGCGGCTTTCACCGAACCACCCGCCTGTTTCTCGTCCAGTCCGAACTGGTTCATGAGCTGTGGAACGGCTTGTTGCTGGAGCGTCTTGAGGATCTGATCGAACATGGTCGTGTTGTTTTTCGAGTTCACGTTTCTGACGCCACAAGGTACATCGGTCACGGACCAGGGCCGAACTTTGTCCGCACAAGCGACGACCATCATGAGCGACGGCTACGTGAACCAACGGATCCAGGACGGGATCGCCACCGTCACCTTCCATCATCCGAAGAGCAACAGCCTGCCCGGCCACATCCTACGCGGAATGGCCGATGCGATCACCGCCTGCGGCAAGGATCCATCGGTGCGTGTGATCGTGCTGCGCAGTGATGGCGAGAAGGCCTTTTGCGCAGGTGCGAGTTTTGATGAGCTTGTCTCCATCGAGGATGCGGAGACCGGGCTCCGGTTCTTCAGCGGCTTCGCGCATGTGATCAACGCCATCCGCAAGGCGCCCGTGCTGGTGATCGGGCGCATCCATGCACACACCGTTGGTGGTGGTGTCGGGCTTGCCTGTGCGGTGGACATCGCCTACGCGCACCAAAAGGCCAGCGCACGGCTCAGCGAGCTCGCCATCGGCATCGGTCCCTTCGTGGTGGGTCCGGCGGTGGAGCGCAAGGTGGGTACCGGCACCTTCGGGTTGCTAAGCGCCTCCCCGGCCCTGCGCCGCGAGGCCGACTGGTGCGTCAGCCGTGGCTTGTACGCCGAGACCTTTCCGACCATCGAGGCGCTGGACGCCCGCATCGAAGCGCACACCAGGGAACTGGCGGGATACAGCCCCGAAGCCATGGCCGAGCTGAAGGCCGTGATGTGGAAAGGCACCGACGATTGGGATGAACTCCTGATCGAACGCGCCAAGATCAGCGGACGCCTTGTGCTGAGCGACTTCACCCGCGAGGCCATCGCGAAGTTCAAAGCCGCGGTGGCGAAGGGCTAACGCAACCGCTCCGTACTGCGCACCAAGGCCTCGTCAGCCCGAATGGCGCGCTCCGCCAGGAACGAGAGGATGAGGGTGCCCAACGGGAGGTAGAAGCCAGCGCCGTAGGTGCCTGAGACCAGCCCTCCGTTGCGGCCCAGATAGCTCTGCAGACTGTTGTCCGTGATGAAGAGGAAGGCGATCACCGCGAGCGTGACGATGTACGTACCCCGCACGAAGCGCATCTGTCGAGGACGGTTCTTGTATAGGAGGATGCAACCCAACAGGGCCACGCCGATCACCGTGAGCAGGACGCTGAACGGCAGCTTCAAGTCCACATCAACCACCTCGGTCCCTTCAGCGTTGAAGAAGCCGGTGGTGCGGAAGATGAACTGATCGCCCGCGTGCTCATAGCTCACCACCGGGAAGAGCCAGGTAGCCAGGGCCATCAGGGCTGCCACCACCAGATAGATCGTTTGTTTCCGCTGCCACATGGGTGTTGCTGCTTGCGGGTGCGAAGCTAACCCGGAGGGTACTTTGCATTTTGAACGGAAGGCCGTATCATTGCACCGCATTGCCGGGACCCGGGGATCTCCCCGATGGCCGATGGCCGGTCCCACTCCCTTCGAACCGTTTTCCTACTGTTCTGAACACTGAAGCCCGCCGGGCTTTCCACCGGACCCAAGCGGTCCATCCCCAACCACATCCGATCGTCGCATGTACGACCAGACCGCACTCAGCGGCATGAAGCTCTCCGAACTGAAGGAGATCGCCCGCGAGCTGAAACTGAAGAAGGCCGAATCCCTCAAGAAGGTCGACCTGATCACCAAGATCCTTGAGGCACAAGGCGCCAAGGGGGACAAGCCCAAGTCCATCGGTCCCGACTTCGTGGGGGATGACGCGGCGCTGACCGAACTGGCCACGGCTGACGAACCACTGCCCGTGGAGGATCCCGAACCTCCGGCACCGGATGACGACGAGGATGAGGATGATGACGATGATGAGGAGAACGGAGAAGAGGATGAGGAAGAGGAGGAGGAAGAGAGCGGCACCGAAGCCGTGAAGCCGGATGCCCCACCCCCCGTGGCCCCAGTTGGCGACGAAGGCAGGAACCAGGATCGCGGGCGACGGGAGCGCATCCCACATGACCAGAACCGCGGCCGGGATCGCGACCAGCAGCGGGAGGACCGGCCCCAGGAGCAACGGCACGAGCGCGGCCAACGTGGTGATCGCGATCAGCGCAACGACCGGGACCAACGCAACGACAACGACCGTAGGGACCGCCACCAGAACGAGCGTCGCGATCAACGCAACGATCGCAACCAGGACCAGCGCAACGACCGGCAGGACCGTGACCAGCCGCGCAACGACCAACGGAACGACCAGCGCCAGCAGCCCCAGCAACGGGAGCAACTGAGCTTCGACGCCTTCGTGGAGACCGAAGGGGTGCTGGAAGTGATGCCCGAGGGCTACGGATTCCTGCGCAGCAGCGACTACAACTACCTGGCATCACCGGACGATGTGTTCGTGAGCCAGCAGCAGATCAAACAGTACGGCCTGAAGCTCGGGGACACCGTGCACGGCTACGTGCGCCCGCCTCGCGAAGGCGACAAGTACTTCCCGCTGGTGAAGGTGGACGTGATCAACGGTCGGGATCCGGAATGGGTGCGCGACCGGGTGCCCTTCAAGTTCCTCACCCCGTTGTTCCCGGACGAGAAGTTCAACCTGGCCGGCAAGGACACCAACATCAGCATGCGGGTGCTGGACCTCTTCTCCCCCATCGGCAAGGGCCAGCGCGGACTGATCGTGGCGCAACCGAAGACCGGTAAGACGGTGCTCCTGAAGGACGTGGCCAACGCGATCGCCGCGAACCACCCGGAGGTCTACCTCATCGTATTGCTGATCGATGAACGTCCGGAGGAAGTGACCGATATGGCCCGCAGTGTGAACGCAGAGGTCATCGCCAGCACCTTCGACGAACCCGCGGCACGCCACGTTCAGGTGGCCGGCATCGTCCTGGAGAAAGCGAAGGCCCTCACCGAATGTGGTCACGATGTGGTCATCCTCCTGGACAGCATCACGCGCCTGGCGCGCGCGTACAACACCGTGCAACCCGCCAGCGGCAAGATCCTCAGCGGCGGTGTGGACGCCAATGCCCTGCAGAAGCCGAAGCGCTTCTTCGGTGCGGCACGGAAGATCGAGAACGGTGGATCCCTCACGATCCTGGCCACGGCCCTGGTGGATACCGGCAGCAAGATGGACGAGGTGATCTTCGAGGAGTTCAAGGGCACCGGCAACATGGAACTGCAGCTCGACCGGAAGATCAGCAACCGCCGGATCTTCCCAGCCATCGACATCCTCAGCAGTGGAACACGTCGTGACGACCTCCTGCACCACAAGGACGTGCTCCAACGCACCTGGATCCTGCGCAAGCACCTTGCTGACATGAACAGTGTGGAAGCCATGGAGTTCGTGAAGAAGCACATGGAGGGAACGAAGAGCAATGAGGAGTTCCTGGTGAGTATGAACGGCTGATGAGACTCGCCCTCCTCGGTGTCTTCGGGGTCATGGCCCTGCGCCTCCTGCTCTTCAAACTCGGGCGCTCTCCGGAAGGCACGGAATTCATGCTCGTGCACTTCCTGGCCTTGGTCACCATCGTGTTCTTTAGCGGACAAAGGCTGATCTCACAGGACCCAGCCACCTCCTTCCCGGACCTCGTGCGCGAAGGTTTCAAGGGAGCCGCCGTTTACGCCCTGCTCTTCGGACTATTCCTGCTCGGCTACTACCGCTGGGTGGAACCCGACCATTTCCACTTGCGCGTGGAGGAACTGGTGGCGCGCGGAACGGCCGATGGCCAGCCCGAGGACGTGATCCGGCCTCGGATGGAGAAGTTCTTCACGCCGTTCAACTATGCCAGTATGACCTTCTTCACACTGCTGATCGTGGGAGGGTTCAATGCGCTGGCGGTGGGCCTCATCCACCACAAGGTGCTGCGGCGCATCCGGGGATAGTTCGCGCGACCGGTCTACGCGATGAACGCTTCGCTCAAGGCCTGAAGGTCCACCCCTCCGAAGTTGCCACTGCTCATCATCAGCAGCACGGCCTCCTCCTTCCTATCCTCCCGCACGGCGCCGATCACCGCGATCGGGTCGTTCAGCACCTGCACATCGTTCCGCGCGAAGGCGCGTTGGATCCGTTCCGGTGGAATGGGCGGCAGGCGCTTCAACTGCACGGCATGCGGGTCATAGAAGACGATCGCCCGATCCGCCGCATCCATGCATCCCGCATACTGGTCGAGGAATTCCTCGCTCAGGCTGCTGTACGTGTGCAGCTCCATGCAGGCAACGAGTTGCCGCTCCGGGAACTGCTCGCGCACCGCCTGCACCGTGGCCTTCAACTTGCTCGGCGAATGCGCGAAGTCCTTGTAGACCATCCGACGCTCATCACCTCCGATCCGCTCCAACCGTTTCGCCGCACCGTGGAAGCGCGCGATGGCCGCGTTGAAGTCCGCATCGCCGATCCCCAGCAGATGGCACACATGGCGCGCCCCTTCCATGTTCTGCAGATTGTGCTGGCCGAAGACCTGCAGGGGAACATCGCCCTGTTGCGTCTCCAGGAAGGTCGTCCCACCACTGATGCGATGCTTCGGAGTGCCGTATCCCAGACGCTGCGCGGTCACGCCCTTGTCCTCCGCGATGCCGCGCACCACCTCATCCTCCCGGCAGTACACCAGCTTGCCCCCGGGTTCGATGGCGTCGATGAAGAGCCGGAACTGGTCCACATAGTTGTCGAAGGTCTTGAAGACGTTGATGTGGTCCCAGGCGATGCCGCTGATCAATGCGATGTCGGGCTTGTAGAGGTGGAACTTCGGAACTGGTTCCAGGGCGGATGCGAGGTATTCGTCGCCCTCGATGATCGCCACGCTGCTCCTGTCGCTGAGCTTCACCATGCAGTCGAAGCCATCCAACTGAGCGCCCACGAGGTAGTCGAAGTCCACGCCGGCGTGGCGCAGTACATGCACGATCATGCTCGTGATGGTGGTCTTGCCATGGCTGCCACCGATCACCACGCGCGTCTTGTGCCTGGTGCGCTCATGGAAGTACGAGGGATAGCTGAACACCGGGATGCCCAGTTCCTGTGCGCGCTTCAGCTCGGGGTTGTCGAGTCGTGCATGCATGCCGAGGATCACGGCGCTCAGCCCCTTGTGGATGCGGAGCGGGTCCCAACCCAGTTTGTCAGGCATCAGGCCCAGGCGTTCCAAGCGACTGCGGCTGGGCTCGAAGATCTCATCATCGCTTCCGGTCACATCGAAGCCCTGTTGATGCAGCGCGATGGCCAGGTTGTGCATGGCGCTGCCACCGATGGCGATGAAATGGACTTGGGAGGACATGGTAGCATGTGGTCATGTGCGCACAGTGCCCATGACCGTGCAAATCTCTTCGGAGACCGCCGGTCCAGTAGCGTCATCGGGCACAATGGATCAACCGGGGATCGTGGGCAGCGCTGAACGGCACGCGCCATCTGAACGGAAGAGCGAACTTCGCCCCATGCGACTGCACGTGATCGATACCGGTTTCTTCAAGCTCGATGGCGGCGCCATGTTCGGCGTGGTGCCCAAGACCCTGTGGAGCAAGAACCACCCGCCCGATGCCAACAACCTCTGCACCTGGGCCATGCGCTGCCTGCTCGTGGAGGACGGCGACCGGCTGATCCTGATCGACAACGGGATCGGCGACAAACAGGACGCGAAGTTCTTCGGCCATTACGACCTCCACGGCGACGACAGCCTCGATGCGTCATTGAAGAAGGCAGGCTTCTCCCGCGATTCCGTCACCGACGTCTTCCTCACGCATCTGCACTTCGACCATTGCGGCGGAAGCATCGTGCGCCAGGGCGATGGTTTCGCACCCGCTTTCAAGAACGCGACCTATTGGAGCAACGAGCATCATTGGAGATGGGCCACCAAGCCCAACGCCCGGGAGAAGGCGAGCTTCCTCAGCGAGAACATCCTGCCGATCCAGGAAAGCGGGCAATTGAAGTTCGTGGATATCGGACGACGGAGTGCGGAGGAGAACGTGTACCTGCGTGATAGCCTACCCGGCATCGATGTGTTCGTGGTGAACGGTCACACCGATGCGATGATGGTCCCGGTGATGACGTACAAGGGACGGACGATGGCGTTCATGGCGGACCTCCTCCCGAGCGTACACCACATCCCACTGCCCTGGGTGATGGCCTACGACACACGCCCACTGCTCACGCTCGCCGAGAAGCGCGACTTCCTGAACATGGCGGCCAAGGAGGAGATCGTGCTCTTCTTCGAGCATGACCCCGTGAACCAATGCGCCACGGTGGAACTCACGGAGAAGGGTGTTCGCCTGAAGGAGACCTTCCCGCTGAGCGCACTCTAGAGCCTGTTCAGGACCTGAGCCCTTCCAACTGGAAGGCGCCCTGTTCGGTGACATCGTGGCATGGAATGTCACGCTCCGCGCACCACTTGCGCACGTGCGCCCGCAACTTCCACGGTAGACCACCGGCCAGGACGATGTAACCGCTGCTTCCTGTCAACACTTCGAGATCATGCTCTTCGATGAACTGAATGTCGTGCAGCACGAGCACGTCGCTCGCAATGATCACCGATGTCGCGCTGCTGCCGGTGTGGAAGCGAACGTCCAGGCCGGGCGTTGACCACAAGCCTCCACCCAGGATCGTACCTGCCTCCGTCCGCACCCCGGCTCCACGGAGCGCATCATCGCCCAGAAGAGGCCGAGGCGTGAGACCCAGGGCGCGTGCGTGCCGTTCAACCTTCATGCGCACCCAGTCCGATCCCTGCGAAGTATCCGGTGCATAGACCATCAATTCACGTCCCACGCGCATCGCGGCCTGCAACGCGTGACGATCATCATACACCGAGAAGGTCACACGCTCGTGCGCTTGTTGAGCGCGATGGCCCCAGCCCACCAGGATCAGCACGATCACAACGAGAACATAACGCCAGGCCGATCGCCATTGCCACATCAGACCAATGGCCACGAGCAGAACGAGCGCATAGAGCAAAAGGCCATCCCACAGGGTCACGCGGATCGATGGGTAGGCCAGTGGCAGTCCAGCGAAGAAATTGGTGACGGCATCAACGATACGCAGCAGTGCCGTGAGCAGCAGGACCACGAGCGGACCAAGAACGGGCACACGGAAAAGGACCAACAAGGCCACCGCCCCGTACACCGCGATGCCCGCCGCCGTGACCACGATGAGGTTGGCCGGCAGGAACCAGACGGGAAAGGCATTGAAAAGGTAGAGTGAGAGCGGTGTAGTGAAGGTCTGTGCTGCGAGCGAAAGCGCGGCGAGCGACCACAGGTGACCCACGATCGCGTTGTGCGGCATCCACGCGCGGAAGAGCGGCTTGTAGAAGAGGATGATACCGAGCACCGCGAGGAAGGACAGCTGGAAACCGATCTCCACGAGCATATGCGGCTCCCACAACAGCAGCAACAGAGCCGCTGCGAACAAGCTGTTCAAGGGTTCGTTCTGCCGCTCGGTCATGCCCGCGATGGTGAAGAGGCTGAACATGATCGTGGCGCGCAACACGCTCGGACAGGCACCCGTGAGACCCGCATACCCCCAAAGCGCCAGCAGGATGAGCACGCCTCGAACGCGGCGCGCGCGACCCGTATGCCCCCACCACTTCGTCATGAAGAGGAGCATCACATAGATGAAGCCCACGTGCGTACCCGAGACCGCAAGCACATGGATGGTCCCACTGCGCACGAACGCCTCGCGCTGGTCGCTGTCCAGTTCATCGCGCAGGCCAAGGACGAGCGCCTTCACCAAGGCGCGCTCGCGATCCGGCAGACCGCTCTCCGCAAGCCAGCTGGAGACGCGTTGTCGGGTCGGTTCGAAGAGGTCCGTCCATCGCCAGGCGTGACCGATCACCGCCCACTGCCCCGGACCGGCGAAGGCCTCGTGGTACATCCCGCGAGAAGCGGCCCAGGACCGGCGATCGAAGCCACCCGGGTCGGGTACGCGCGTGATGGGTTCCACCCCACTGCGCACCACGAGCTCATCTCCCGCCACCGGATCCGCCGTCCCCTCGCGGCGCATGAGCGTGAGCATGATGGTTCCGGTACGCGGGCGCAGCTCACCGTCCACCATCGCCGCCACCACACGGGCATCGGCACGCACCACCTTCGCACTGATGCCGTTGATCGCCGTAAGGTGCAGGATGCGCTCCTCCACCGCCGCACCATCAACGGATACATGAGTGGGCTTGGCGAGCGGATCGCGCACCGCAGCCCAACAGATGCCGAAGACGAGGAACCAGCTCGAAACCGCCATCCCGCGCACCCATCGCTGCTCGAAGACCGTGCGGCGCAGCAGGATGGCCACCACCGGAACGGTCGTTATTACCAGGAGGGCCAGTGCAGACCAGGGCGGGAACAGGCCCGTGCGAGCCAGGGCGATGCCTGCGGCAAAGGGCAAGGCCAGCCGCACCATCGGGGCGCGCGCCATCACACCGAAGAAATTGATCGCTGCCGGGGACATGCGACGGATACCGCCTTGAAAATAGCGCGCCTCGGCCGATCGGACCACCCGATCACACCACCTCCAGGATCAAACACTTGAGGTAGTGCGTTTCCGGCACGCCCCAGAGGATGGGATGATCTGGTGGCTGGGAGCCGTAGTACACCTCGCGCAAGCGGCGACCCGCATCGTGGGCCGCTTCGGCCACCATGCGCCGGAAAAGCTCGGGGGTCATGTGCTGTGAGCACGAACAGGTCACGAGGTGGCCGCCACTGGGGATGCACTTCATGGCCCGCAGGTTGATCTCCTTGTAGCCCCGATAGGCATTATCAAGGGCGCCGCGGCTCTTCGCGAAGGCCGGTGGATCCAGCACGATCACATCCCATTCGTTGCCTGCACGGCTCGCCTCGGTGAGGTAGTCGAACACGTTGGCCACCTTGAAGGTGCACACCTCCAGCTTGTTCGCCGCGGCATTGCGCGTGGCCTGCGCCACGGCCTCCTCGCTGATGTCCAGGCCGAGCACCTTCTTCGCACCGAAGGCCGCCGCATGCAGGCCGAAGCCGCCCGTGTGGGTGAAGCAGTCGAGCACGCGCCGATCCCGGCTGATGCGCTGCATGGCCGCGTGGTTCAACACCTGGTCCATGAAGTGGCCCGTCTTCTGCCCCCCGGCCACATCCACGCGCAGCTGCAGGCCGTTCTCCTCGATCACCAGGTCGGTGTTGACGGGCTTGCCGTGGAAACCCTTCCATTGTTCCAGGCCCTCCTTCTCGCGGATGGGCACGTCGTTGCGGATGTAGATGCCATCAGGTGCTAGCACGGTGGTCAGCGTTTCGAGCACCACGTCCTTCCAACGCTCCATGCCGAGGGTGAGGAATTGCACCGAGAGCACGGAGCGGCCGCCATCCGATACATCCACGAAGCGGTCCACCACCAGGCCGGGCAGGAAGTCGGCATCACCGAAGACCACGCGGCACGACCCGGTGAGACCGTGCCGTTGCCGCGATCGCCACGCCTGTTCGATGCGCGCCGCGATGAAGGCGGTGTTCACACGTTCCTCCACATGGGGCGTGAGCATGCGCACCCGGATGAGCGAGGCGGGGTTGATGTAGCCCTGCCCTAACGGACGTCGCCTGGCATCCAGCACCTGCACCACATCGCCGGGAGCATACTCCCCTTCCTCCGCCGTGATCTGGTTCGCGAAGACCCACGGATGCCCGCGAAGGATGCGGTCCTGCGTGTCCTTCACGGTGATGCGCGCCTGTGCCATGGCCGCGAAGGTAGATGGGCTTCGGAGAGTCCAGAGGATCCCCGATGATCCGTTCCAGTGTGGGAACGAGTGCCGAAGCCACCACGGCAGTCACTCCAGGCGAAGAGCCGCAGTCTCAACAGGATCCATCACCGACCAGCCGTTGACACGCCAGCCCTCCTACTTTCGCGCGGTGGTCCCTGCTCCTGCCGATACTTCGCGTGAACGCGCGACCCTGCTCCGCTTCCTCGGCAAGCTGGGCCAGGCTGAACTGAACGCGGGCAATGCCGTACCGTTGGTGGAGCGCGACCTGGCGATGATCGCCCGCGCCAACGGCGAACCCGATGTGCAGGTCTTCGTGCTGCCCACGGTGCTCTTCCTGAAGTGGGAACGCGGCGAGGAGTACCAGGTGGACATGACCCACGGCGCCTATCGCGTGGCGTCCCTGCGCTTCGACCAGATCGAGGAAGTGCTCACCATCGCACGCTCTGCGCGCAAGGGGGAGCTCACGCCGAACGAAGGGCTCAGCCGGCTGGAGGAGATGTGGCGCACCCCGCACTACTACGGCGACCTCGGCTATGTGTGCGGTTACCTCATGACCACCATCGGCGTGGCGCTCATGCTCCGCCCTTCCCCCAAGGGCCTGCTCATCACCGCCCTCATGGCCTTCGCATGTGCGCTCATGCTGGTGGCCGCGCGACGACGACCGGCCTGGACGGTGGTGCTGCCCGTGGTGGTGTCCTTCCTGCTGAGCGCGGGTGTGGCGCTCGGCTACCAGTACGGCCTGAAGGAGCCGCCTCTGAGCCTCCTCATCCCGCCGCTCATCACCTTCCTGCCCGGCACCATGCTCACGGTGAGCGTGATCGAGCTCGCATACAACAGCATCATCTCCGGCGCCAGCCGCATGGTCGCCGGCTTCACCCGGCTGGTGCTCCTGGCCTTCGGCATCATCGGCGGCTTCAAGGCCTTCAGCGATGGACAGGTGGAATATGTGACCCACTACGACGATCGCCTCGCCAACTATTGGCCGTGGCTGGGTGTGCTCGTCTTCACCCTCGGCCTGCACATCTACCAGAGCAGCAAGCGGCGCTCCTTCGTCTTCATGCTCATCACAGCCTACGTGGCCTACATGGCGCAGAACTTCTCCGGCCTCTTCATCAACGGTGCTTCCACCGCTTTCTTCGGTGCGGCGCTCATGACCATCGCGGCGCTCGTGATCGAGTTCCGCTTCCACGGCCCGCCGGCCATCGTCACCTTCCTGCCCGGCTTCTGGCTGCTCACACCCGGCGCCTTCGGACTGATGAGCGTGACGGGCATCGCTTCCGGACTCGATACGGGCGGCAATGTCCTCAACCTGCTCTTCGCGCTCTCTGGCATCGCGACGGGCTGCCTCATCGGCGCCTTCGTGTACAACGCACTGCTGCACCCGAAGAAGGCGGGCTGGTGGCGCGTGCAGGATACGTGATCGCTCAGCGCTTCGGCCCCGCACTGCCCGTGCTGGGGTCCTCATCCCGGAAGAAGTCCAGGCTGTTCACATCCACCAGGTGCACGTCGGTGTAGTAGTGCCGCAGGATGTCCGTGTAGCTCTTGCCCGCACGCGCCATGTGCATCGCCCCTTCCTGGCAAAGCCCCACGCCGTGCCCGAAGCCACGACCGTTCAGCACCACCTGATCGCCGGTGGTGGTCACACTGAAGAAGGTGGACTTCAGCTTGAGGTCCTCGCGCACGTGCTTCAGCGGCACGCGGTGCGTGGTGTTGCCCATGAAGATGTCCCGGCAGGTGGGTTCGTAGTTGAGCAGCGGCTCCAGGGCCTGCCGGTCGCTGCTCCGCACATGGAAGCGTTTCTCCAGGTAGCCCACCCATTCCTTCCGCGTGAAGGTGCGCTGCCAGGTGGCGTGCGGCTCATTGCGGCAGAATTCGTCCGTGGTGGAGCGCAGGTAGGGCTCGCGCTTGCTCCAGAGGTCCTCGGCGTTCATGGTCTCACCGCCGCAATTGCTGTGGAAGAGCGCATGGATGAGCTTGATGTCCGCATCCACCATCACCATGCCCTTCGTCGCTTCCACCGCCATGGTGATGCTGTCCTGCTTGCACGCCCCGTGGTACACCTGACAATGCACCCCATCGCACAGTTCGAAGCCCTCCGGCGCATGCTTGCGCACGTTGCACAGCGCGTAGGTGCGGCAGCTCACCGCCTGCATCTTGTAGTATTCCTGCCGGTGTTCCTTGCCCGCCTCCGCCTGCACCACACCCGCCGTGTAGGCTTCGATGGGCACCGCATTGGTCAGCCGCAGGTTGTTGCCTTCCACCGTGATGGTGATGCCGCCTGGATAGGTACGCTCCGCCATTTTCGTCTCCGGTAGTCGCAGGCGCAGACCGCTCGTCTCCATACGCGGCACCAGCTCGATGCGCTCCTTGGCCGTGACCGATAGGTTGAGCGACTTCGCCACGAGGCCCTTTCCGCTCAGGTCCACCCGCAGGCCATCGTTCACCTGGATCTCGCCCTTGCGCTCCCCATCGGCGAAGACGGTGCACACGCCGCGCTGGCTCATCACGAGCACATTGCGGAAGGTGCGGTCTCGCAGGATGCCGATGCGCAGCACCTTCTCCTGCGCCAGGGTGCAGAGGGTGGTGCTCAGGAAGAGGCAAAGCGCGGTAAGACGCATTCGGGGCCGAAAGTACCGGGGGCACGACCACCCCTCAGGTGGCGGGGTGCAGACTTATCCACACCGCCATGGCGACCTTCTGCGAAGCCCCCGGCCCGCCCAGCTTCTGGCGCAGTTGGGCCAGGTCGCGTTCCATGGTGTCGCGGTCCGTGCCGGGCTGCATGATGCGCTCCAGCTCCTTGCTCAGTGTGCGTACGTTCAGGTCCGACTGGATCAGTTCACGCACCACTTCCCGCCCCATGATCAGGTTCACCAATGAAATGAATTGGATGTCGACCAGGCGGCGCGCGATCCAGACGTTGAGGGCACCGCCGCTGTAGCACACCACCTCCGGCACGCCGAAGAGCGCGGTCTCCAGGGTGGCCGTGCCGCTGGTGACCAGCGCACCACGCGCATGGCGCAGTACATCATAGGTGCGGCCGTTCACCACCGTGATGGGACCATCGCCGATGAGCGCGGTGTAGGTGCTCTCCGGTACCGATGGCGCGGCGGCCAATACGAAACGATAGGTGGGGTAGCGCCTGGCCACCGCCACCATCAAGGGCAGCACGCGCGCGATCTCCTGCTGGCGACTGCCGGGCAACAGCGCCACCACCGGCCGGTCATCAGCACCAGGCAGGGGTTGTAGTTCGGACCTCCCCTCCTGTTCGATGGCGTCCAGCAGCGGATGGCCCACGAAGTCCACCGCGTAGCCATACTTCGCGTACCAGTCCTTCTCGAAGGGCAGGATCACGTACAGGTGGTCCACCACGCGCTTGATGGTGTGTACGCGCCCCTTCTTCCAGGCCCACACCTGCGGACTGATGTAGTAGTGCACGGGGATGCCCTTCGCGTGCGCCCATTCGGCGATGCGCAGGTTGAAGCCCGGGTAGTCGATGAGGATGATGGCGTCGGGCTTGAAGGTCTCGATGTCCTTCTTGCACGTATCGATGTTGCGCAGGATGGTGCGCAGGTTCATGATCACCTGCGTGAAGCCCATGAAGGCCAGCTCGCGGTAATGCTTCACCACCCGGGCACCTGCGGCGGCCATGCGGTCGCCACCCCACGCGCGCACCGTCAGCTCCTCCCCCGCGGACCTGGCCTGTGCGAAAAGCTCGCGCACCAGGTTGCCGCCGTGCAGGTCGCCGCTCGCCTCACCGGCGATGATGTAGATGCGCTTGCCCATCAGATCCAACCGAGGGTGGTGAGTTCGTCCATGACGATGGCCGGCACGATGTAGCAGGCATAGACCAACATGGCCAGGATGACGCCGCGCATGGTGCGGTGCTTGTCCGTACGGTCGAAGAGGAAGAAGAGGAAGGCGTCGGCGATGAGGCTGATGCTCACGATGCGTGTGCGGTACTCCGGGGTGCCCAGGAAGAGGTCGTTCACGAACCAATGCATGTCGTACCAGGGACGGATCGCGGTGACGTACATGACGCCGTAGGCGAAGAAGCCGAGCACCGGCGCCAGCAGGCCCAGCACCACGCCGAGTGGCAGGCTATCCCAGCGCATGGTCCCACGTGTTGAGGGCGGCGATGCTGTGGTGGGCCGTCATGTCGAACTGCGTGGGCACGATGCTCACATAGCGGTTGTTCACGGCCCACACGTCGGTGTCCTCGCCATGGTCCTCGCTCCGGAACTCACCGCGCAGCCAGTAGTATTCCTTGTTGCCGGGATCAAGGCGTGTCTCGAACTCGTCCTCCCAGTTGGCCTTGGCCTGGCGGCACACGCGGATGCCCTTCAGCGGCGCACCATCGCTGCGGGGTACGTTCACGTTGAGACAGGTGCCGGTGGCCATGCCATGCTTCAAGGTGTTCGTCACCACGCTCCGGATCACCGGACGGACCTGCGCGAAGTCCGCTTCGATCGCATGGTCCATCAGGCTGAAGCCGATGCTGGGGATGCCCTCCATGGCACCCTCCACCGCCGCGCTCATGGTGCCGCTGTAAAGCACGTTGATGCTGATGTTGGCGCCGTGGTTCACCCCGCTCACCAGCAGGTCCGGCTTGCCGCCACCCAGCAGCTTGTAGATGGCGAGCTTCACACAATCCACCGGGGTGCCGCTGCAGCTCCAGGCTTCCACGCCCGGCATCAGGTCCACCGGTTGCAGGCGCAGGAAACTGTGGATGGTGATCGCATGGCCCATGGCACTCTGCGGCTTGTCCGGGGCCACCACCATCACCCGTCCGAAGGCCTTCATCTCCTCGGCCAGCGTACGGATGCCGGGTGCGAAGATGCCGTCGTCGTTGGTGACCAGGATGAGGGGCTGTTCGGACATGGGGCGCAAAGCTAGCGGCATGTGGGCATGTGGGCCGCACGCGAAGCCACCGCGCCATGTGCGCATGGAATACGCCCTGTCCAGAGCAGGCATCTAACCGATCCGCTGACAACTCGGGGCATTATTCATGAGCACATGCGCACATGGGCACATGTTCACATGCCGACCTCGATCTTCGCCCCCCATGAAACAAGCCATCCTCCCTCCCGACTCCGCCAAGCCCATCGCGCCATACACGCCGGCCATCCTCCAGCACGATACGCTCTACCTCAGCGGCCAGATCGCGCTGGATGCACAAGGGCTGTTGCACATGGCGGACATCGCCACCGAGACCCGCCAGGTGATGACCAACCTCGGCACGTTGTTGCAGGCCGCCGGCATGGGCTATGAGCACCTTGTGAAGGTGACCATCCTGCTGAGCGACATGAGCCATTACGCTGCGGTGAACGAGGTGTACGCCAGCTACTTCAGCGAGGTGCCGCCCGCACGCGAGGCCTATGCGGTAAAGGGACTTCCGCGCGGTGTGAACGTGGAGATCAGCGGGATCGCGGTGCGCGGGTGAACATCGACCCTCGCTCAAACGCCGCCCCGGCGAAGGCTAACACTTCCCCGATCCCGACCGCTCCTCCACGGTGATCCGCAGGAACTCCACACCCTTCTCGATACCGGCCTTGCCCAGCAGGTTCTGCGTCATCGTCACCGCATCCCCGCGTTCGCTCACCGGCGCCTCGTTGAATTGGAGCACCACGACCCCGCTCCAGGTGCAGCTGTATTCGATGCCGATGCTGTGGTCCTTGCCCACCTCGGCGGAGAGGCGTCCGTAAAGCGCATCGTTGAAGCCATCGATGTGCAACACCACTTGCACGGTCGACGCGGCCGGGGACGAGACCATCGGCGGACCCGCCATGACCATCAGGTTGGACACAAGGGCGAAGAGTACGAGGAGACCGGCGGTGCGCATGGGGGTATGGGTTTGCCCGAAGGTGCGACGCGGAACGCACCGCGGCCATGACGATCCTCAGGTGGACCGCTGGCGGTGCTTGGACCCCATGATGCGAAGCGGAGGTCAACTCACTTCCGCGGCTCCAGGTACACCTTCCCCGCCGGCAGGTCATAGGTGATCGTGAAATCGTTCAAGAGTTGCTGGCCGATGAGGCCATCGCAGGCGTGCTTGGATAGCGCGTTCACCGGATCCACCTGGTACACCACCGGCAACTTCCGCCAGGTGCGCCCGCCCACGCTCGCACTGGACAACTTGCCCTTGCGGTTGTGCGTGATGGTGGGTTCGGCACCGAAGCCGCGTACACCACGATACCGCTTGCCGGCGCGCATCAGGCCATGCGCCACCACCGCGTGGTTGTAGAAGGTGAGGTCGTTGTCCGCGCCGGTGTCCAGCTTCACCAGCACCTCGATCGTGTCCTTCCGCCCATCGGGCACCACCTGGATCGGGAAACCGTAGGTGCCGGAGTCCAGTTCAGTAACGGCCAGACCGGTGGTGCTTCCGGTGTGTACATAGGTCTTCGGGTCATGGATGCGCATGCGCATCGCATCCAGGTCCGTGCACACCACTGCGCGGCTCAGCAGGTCGGTACCCAGGATGGCATCGATCGGGGTCTTGTAGTGCGCGCTCAAGTGCGCCAGGTCCATGAGGTAGAGTTCCACGCTGTCCAGCATGTAGCGCTCACCCAGGCGGATGGTGTTCCCCGGCGAACGATCGGCCTGTACGCGCTTCCCCGAGGTGCCGATGGACAGCGCACCGGACAGCACGAGGCCCCGCTCCCTGGCCACCTTGCTGTCCACCACCGTCACGCCCGCGCCCGAGTCGAAGAGCACATGCAACGGCGTGGGGTCGTCGTTCAAGTACACATCGATGAAGAGGAGCTTGCCGCGCATGGTCATGGGCAGCTCGGCGAGCGGGGCCTGTGCGCCTGCAACGAGGAACAACAAAGAAGTGATGATGAAGGAAGGGAGGCGCACCGGATGAAGGTAGGGTATCGGTGCGATCCTATTGCCCTCGGCAGGATGCCTTTGCGTTCTGAGCATGGAGCGATCGAATTGACGAGTGCGGAACTTCTTCATTGCGAATGGCGCCTTCCAAAGCTGCCATAGCACCACCTCCACGCTGTTCACATTCGGGGTGGATCCCGATATCACAACGACCCACCGTCCGATCCACAATGGCAGAACGATCCATGTCCGCACTTGTCAGACCCTCACTCCTTCGACCACATACCTCCATCGGTCGTCTCTTCCTCCTTTTGGTCCTGGCTTTCGGCGGACCGATCGGGACAACATCCGCTCAATACTTCCTCAAGCACTTCCCTGCAGGTGGTGCGGTCAGCCTGGTGCCCATGCCTGGCGGTGGCGTGCGCGCCATGGCCGCAACAGGGGATGGCACGGAACTCGAACTGGATGCCAATGGGCAGATCATGAGCAGTACCCTGGTGGAACAGACCATCGATGGATCCACCTACCTGCGACGCATGCTTCCGTTCGGACCCGGCGCACGGCTGGGCTTTGGTGGGTTCGATCATCAGGACGGTCCCGGTATTCTCCAAAGCATCCTCCTCGCGCGTGTTCCCGATGGAGCCACCACCGCCAATGCCGTGGCCATTGGCACACCGAATGGTTACGAGTACAATGGGGACGTGGTGGTGACCCCCGGCGAAGGGGTGGTGGTGACCGGTCGTATCGGCTTCGGCTCCAGCCCCACGATCCGCTACCACCTGCTGGTGGGCAAGTTCGACATGGACCTGAATGCCATGTGGCTGCGCACCGTGGATGTGCAGGAGAAGAACCTCACCCCTTTGCGCGTATTCGTAGATCCTACCACGGACGTGATCACCTGTTTCACCAGACAAAGCGCCTTCGGCGCCGTGGACAACACCATAGCCCGTGTTCGGCTGTCCCCTAACGGCGACCTGCTGGACTGCATCGTGTACGACTATGCGGGCAATGGCTGGGAGAACGCGGATGTAGTGCCCCTGGAGGATGGGGCTTACCTCATGCTGCACGAGTTGACCGGTTTCGCGGACATCCAATTGGTGTGCACCCGCATCGAGGCCGATGGACAAGTGGCCTGGTCCCGCATCATCAGCGCGCCCGGCGATACGGACTTCGCTTCCTGCGAACTGTACAACGGCGCCCTCTACGCGGTCGGCACCACCAGCACGGACTTCAGCAACGAATATGTGGTGCTCATGAAACTGGACCTGGAAGGCGAGGTGCTGTGGACGCACACCTACGGCATACCGGAACGTTGGAGCCGGGCGTATTGCCTCGCGGTGGCACCCGATGCCACGGGCGCTGAAGCGATCTGGATCGGTGGTACCTACCGCCTCAACGGCACCTCGCCGCAGGAGGTCCTGATCATGAAGGTGGATGGGAACGGCGAAGGCTTGCCATGCACCCAGCCGGACCTGGTCTTCACCACCACGGCCACCGAAATATCGATCTCCACCGGTGCCACCATCGCCCCCTACACGGCGGTGAGCACCTTTAACATGTCCGTGGGCACCTATCCCGCGCAGGAGGTCACCAGCGAATGTGTCAGCATCGGGTTGGATGAAGTTGACGCTGGTTCCGCCCTTCGCGCTGCGCCTGTCCCCACCACGGGGTTGTGCACCATACACCTGCCGCCGGCCGGCCACCCACGCCTGCTCCGGCTGATCGATGCGCGGGGACGCAAGGTGCAGGAAGTGCTGGTCGCTGGCCACGCCACCACCGCGCTGGTGGACTTGAGCGCACTGCACGCCGGTCCTTACACGGTGCTGGTGAGCGACCGGGACCGTGGTTCCCAAGGAACCGTGCGTATCGTGAAGGAGTGATCCTGGGGAGCACCTTACCCTGATACTTACCGCAAGCCGGTGCGCGGGCAACGGTTGGATGTGCTACCGCACCCATCACCCCCACCCTTACCACCAACCCCTCCAACGCAAGTCACTCCGGGCGAAGGAGGCTCTGCGACTGAGACCCGGAGTCTCACAAATGCACATTGCACTTATACGGCTCTGCGACCGAAGAGCCGGAGTCTCACCAATGCATATAGAACGAAGGAGGCTCTGCGACTGAGACCCGGAGTCTCACAAATGCACATTGCACGCGCGAGGCTCCTGATACCAATATCCTCATTCAAAGTCCCGGTAGTCATACCAGCCATCACTCAGGTCCTTCCAGTCCGGATTCATCTTCTTGATCAACTCCTCCTTCCATGCACGCCGCCAATGCTTGATGCGCTTCTCCATCCGGATGGCTTCGCCGATGGTCCGGTACTGCTCGAACCAAACCAGCTTGTGGCATAAGAACTGATCCGTGAACGACCCCGGGAAGGTGCCCTTCTTATGCTGAAGGGTGCGCTTCATCAGCATGCTGGTCACACCCACATAAAGTGTGGTGTTGTGCTTGTTCGTCATGATGTACACCCAGCCGCCTTTCATTCCGTGAAGGTCGTTCGGGCAGGCGTAACTCCATCACCCCCACCCCTACCACCAACCCCTCCAATGCAAGTCACTCCGGGCGAAGGAGGCTCTGCGACTGAGACCCGGAGTCTCACAAAAGCACATTGCACTTGTACGGCTCCGCGACCGAAGAGCCGGAGTCTCACCAATGCCACCCAGCATTCGTGAGGCTCCGGATGGCTGGGACCTACGCGCAAAGCGCGCCCAGCCTCCAGAGCACCTTACCCTGATACTTACCGCAAGCCGGTGCGCGGGCAACGGTTGGATGTGTTGCCACACCCATCACCCCCACCCCTACCACCAACCCCTCCAACGCAAGTCACTCCGGGCGAAGGAGGCTCTGCGACTGAGACCCGGAGTCTCACCAATGCATATTGAACGAAGGGAGGCTCTGCGACCGAAGAGCCGGAGTCTCACAAATGCACATTGCACGTACGACGCTCTGCGACGGAGACCCGGAGTCTCACAAATGAAACGTAGGCACCACTTGTGAGACTCCGGACGGCCGGGGCCCACGCGCCCCGCGCGCCCGGCCTCCGGAGTGACCCACAAGTAACGGCCACCGCATGGCCCAAAAGCAACGACCCCCGCCGTCGCGGGGGTCGTGCATGCTGGGTATGTGTTGTGTTCCGATCGGCCGGTGGACGAACACCTGCCGTAGTGGTCGCGGGCGGGTCGGGTCCGCCGCGCGGGTCGTGCTCAGGCGGCGCGCGCCATCAGCACATCGCTGGGGAGGCTCTCGCCGGCCACGTTCACCGCGATCACCCGGAACCAGTACATCTTGTACGGCTCCAGACCGGCCACGGTGCAGTAGCGTTTGCTGATGAGCGCCACCGTGGTCCACTCCGCCGTTCCGGCGGGGTCCGTGGCGGACATCTGCACCTGGTAGAGGCGCACCCGCTTCTCGCTCTTCCACTCGATCTTCACCGCGTTGGTGACATCGGGTGTCAGGGCTTCGAGGTTCGTCGGCGCACCCGGCAGGTGGCTCGGCTTCCTCTCGGCGCGTACTTCGAACCCTCCGTCAATGATCAGCTGGGCGTCGCCGTTGGCCACGTTGGCCACGTACTCGGCGATCTGCCGCAGCGTGTTCATCAATTTCAGGTGCGCATCGCGCTTCGCTTGGTGTGCGCTCCGGCCGCCATCGATCGCATCACCGCTCGCCTTCAGCAAGCCTTCCTTCGCCGCCTCCAGGCTCGCCAGACTGGGGCTCGGAGTGGGGAATTCGGCTGCGTGGGCGGTCAGCTTGGCGTGCACATGCTCGGCCTTCGCTACCAGACCTTCGGCGTTCAACAGTGACAGACCTTGCTTAAGAGTTGCCATGGTTTTTGCGTTCAGGTCATCGGCCTTTCCCGTTCGTCTTCGGTCCGGGCCGACGCGTTAATGTTTAGGACTCCTGCTTGTTCCCCGCTCATGATCAGGGGCAGTTGGGGGTTTCAACGCGCCATGGGCCACCGCAGTTGGGCAAAGCACCCCTCATTTCCTGGCAGGCAAGACGGCCGCCGCACAAAATGGCGGGGCAGGAAATCTTCACTGCACCGTAACCCCATCCCCGTTCGTGCCCCCGGTGTGCAGGTGCGGTACCTTCAGCAGCTCGCACAGCGGCACACGCAGGTGCAAGGCCAGCAGCTCGGCCAGCTCCAGGCTGATGCCCGGGTAGTGGTCCATCAGGATCTTCGAGAGCGTGCTGGGATCGATCCGCATCGCTTGGGCCAGCGTAGTGCCCTTCAGGCCCAGCACTTTCATCCGGGCGCGGACGCGGCTGCCATCAAGCATGGCCGTGGAGTTCGCTCGAAGGCCGCTCCGTGCTCAGCACCCCGCGAGAATGGATCGTATCGCCGCTTCCCATGATCATGTCGTGGCGTCATTGGATCATGTCGCGCCGCACAGTGATCATGTCGTGGCGCTCAGTGATCATGTCGCGCCGCATAGTGATCATGTCGTGGCGCTCAGTGATCATGTCGCGCCGCATAGTGATCATGTGGTGGCGCTCATTGATCATGTCCCGGCGCACATTGATCATGGGGAGGCGCTCATGGATCATGTCGCGCCGCACAGTGATCATGAGGTGGCGCGCATGGATCGCTGGGCGGCTCCCCTCCATGACCTTCCGGGCCGATCGGACCGTCCTCCGCCCATCCAGCACCCCCACCAGCTCCCTCCCGCACAGCACAAGGTCCTCGACCACGGCGCTGCGCAGAACGGTCCCGGTGCTCATGGGTGGGTGGGTGGTGGCCAGGGGCGCGGCAGTGCCCGCCGGCAACAACGAAAATAACGGTCGCCCTGCATCGGTCATTGTGTAGGTCTACGGATGCCCACCCCCGTAATTCTACGGGGTTGGCCGGGGCCTATCCGGCAGCCCGGGTTGCGGAACCTTGGTTAGCTTGGGCGTCGGGAAGCCCACGCTATGGGGCCCGCGAAAAGCACGATGAAGGAGCAGTTGGATGCAGCGGCGCAGCGCCTGCTGGCCCACTTACAGGAGCACGGCTCCCTGGGCAATGGCCGGGCGCGCGACCTGCTGGGGATGGACGAAGCAGGCTATGTGGCGCTCCGCGATGGCCTCGTGGCCCGTGGCCTGGTGGCCAAAGGCCGGGGCCGTGGGGGGAGCATTTCACTGGTGGCCGGAGGCCAGGAGGCCGCTAAGCCTCAAAGCCAACAGGCCCCTGAGCCAAAGGCCTACAAGCCACTAGGCCGCAAGCCCAAAGGCTCGGTAGCGCAAGGCCAGGAGGCCCAAGGCCTACAAGCCACAGGCCCACAGGCCAATGGCCAAGCGGCCAGCAAGCCTGTAAGCCAGAAAGCCAAGAAGCCTGTAAGCCCAGAGACCATTGAGCCCCTGGCCGAAAAACCCAAAGCCCGCAAGGCCAGCACCCCCGCCATCGACAAGTACTACACCAGTGTCCAGAAGATCAAGGACTGGGGAGGTAGCGGTAAGGAGACTGCCATCCGCTCTGCATTCTATACCCTGCTGAACCACTATTCTGAGAAAAAGGACTTGATCCTGATCACGGAACTGAGTGTCGAAGGCAGGCTTGGGAAGAAGGTCACCCCTGATGGTACCCTGAAGAACGCCTTGCGCCTGGACTATGGCCATTGGGAAAGTAAGGACGAGGCGGACGACATTGACGAGGAGATCGAGAAGAAGTTCAAGAAGGGCTACCCCGACCGCAACATCCTCTTCGAGGACAGCCAGACCGCCGTGCTGATCCAGGAGGGGCGTGAGGTAATGCGGATCTCCTTCAAGGACCCTGAAAAGCTCGACGCTATCCTCAACGCCTTCGTGAACCACAAGCATCCCGAGGCGCGCAAGTTCGAGGAGGCCCTGGCGCAGTTCAAGACGGACATCCCCCAGATCCTGGAAACGCTGCGCGACCGAATCGAGTTGGCGCGCGGGCAGAACGAGAAGTTCAAGGCTGCGGCGGATACCTTCTGGACCCTGTGCAAGCACGAGATCAACCCGGAGATCACAGAGGCCGACATCCGGGAGATGCTCATCCAGCACATCCTCACGGCGGACATCTTCAACAAGATCTTCGACGAGCCTGACTTCCACCGGCAGAACAACATTGCCCGCGAGCTGGAGGAGCTGCTGGCCACCCTCTTCACCTACGGCGAGCGCAAGAACCTGCTGGCCACACTGGAGCATTATTACGAGGCCATCAACGCCGTCGCCGCCAGCATCAAGGACCACCACGAGAAGCAGCAGTTCCTGAAGATCCTCTACGAGAACTTCTACAAGGTGTACAACCCCAAGGCCGCCGACCGCCTGGGCGTGGTGTACACCCCCAACGAGATCGTGCGCTTCATGATCCGCAGCACCGATCAGCTGCTGCACCGCCACTTCGGCAAAACCTTGAGCAGCCGCAACGTGGAGATCCTGGACCCCGCCACCGGCACGGGCACCTTTCTCACTGACATCATCGACCACCTGCCCAAGCAGGACCTGGATTACAAATACAAGAACGAGATCCACGCCAACGAGGTGGCCATCCTGCCCTACTACGTGGCCAACCTCAACATCGAGTTCACCTTCAAGCAGAAGATGGGGTACTACGCCGAGTTCCCCAACCTGTGCTTCGTGGATACGCTGGACAACACCGGCGCCCTGCAGTTCGGCGGCAAGCAGGACAGCCTCTTCGGCGTAAGCAGCGAGAACAGCACGCGCATCAAGCGGCAGAACGAGCGCAAGATCAGCGTGATCATCGGCAACCCGCCCTACAACGCCAACCAGCAGAACGAGAACGAGAACAACAAGAACCGCGCGTACCCGCTGATCGACAAGCGGATCAAGGATACCTATGCGAAGAGGTCACGAGCATCGAACAAGGCCAACGTGTACGACATGTACACTCGGTTCTACAGGTGGGCCATGGATCGGATCGACCGAAATGGCATCATTGCATTTGTTACCAACCGCTCTTTTCTCGAGGGCAAAGCCCTAGATGGATTCCGCGCAGTAGTGCGCGATGATTTTGCACACTGCTATGTCATCGATACGCACAGCGACGTGCGGGATAACCCTCGCATCGCCGGCACCAGCCACAACGTGTTCGGCATCCAGACCGGCGTGGCCGTGTGCTTTCTGGTGCGGCAGGAGCAGAAGTCCGGTCCTTGCCGTATCCACTACACCGAACTGAGCGATGAACTGCGCAAGGAAGAGAAGCTGGACTGGTTCAGGTCCGCTGAGGATTTGAGTCATGTGGCGTTTAGGGAGATTACACCTGATGCCAAGGAAACGTGGCTTGAGCAAGCACATGATGGTTCAGGCGATACCGTACCTCTGATCGATAAGGAAGATCGTGGCGCGCTAACCTCGCAGACCATCTTTTCGAACTATGCCCTTGGTGTCAATACCAATAGGGATGAGTGGGTCTTTGACTTCAATGACCGAGATCTCCTGTCGCGGATGAAGTACTTCACAAGGACCTACAACGACTTGGTTCAGGCCAATGACCGTAGCTATCCCGATGTGATCAAATGGAGTTCTAGCCTTAAAGACAACCATGGCCGAGGAGTTCAAGGGCAATTCGCTGAGGCGCATCTGAGACGAACGATGTACAGGCCATATGTACGCCTGTGGCACTACACAGAGAAGTTGTTCAACCACCGCCTGACTGAGAACCACTACGAGTTCTACGGCTCCCAACTGGATAGAGACAATCCGACTATCACGTTCATAACGGGTACTGCTAAGCCCTTCAGTGTACTTGCGGTGAGTTCTCTCTTCGACATGAACTTTGTGAGCCCAGCAGCCGGGGGCACCTATGGGATGCCTCTAATGCGGTATGGGAAGGATGGTGCGAGCTCTGCCAACCTTACCGACTGGGGCCTCGACCAGTTCCGCACGCACTACGGCGACAGCGGCATCACCAAGGAGCAGGTGTTCCACTACGTGTACGCCGTGTTGCACGATCCCGTGTACCGCGAGAAGTATGCCCTGAACCTGAAGCGCGAGTTCCCGCGCATCCCCTTCTACCCGGACTTCCACCGCTGGGCCGCCTGGGGCAAGGAACTGATGGACCTGCACATCGGCTACGAAACGGCCGTGCCCTACCCGCTGGAGCTGGTAAACAGCCAGAGCAAGGCCGAGGCAAAGAAGAAGAAGGCTACGCTACTGGACAGCCTGGCCGAACCCGAGCCGCTCTACCAGCGCGAATACGCCCCCAAGGTGAAGCTGAAGGCCGACAAGGCCGCCGGTATCATCGAGCTGGACGAGCTCACCCTGCTGAAGGGTGTGCCGCCCGAGGCCTGGCACTACAAGCTGGGCAACCGCAGCGCCCTGGAGTGGGTGCTGGACCAATACAAGGAGAAGAAACCCAGCGACCCCACCATCGCCTCGACCTTCAACACCTACCGCTTCGCCGACCACAAGGCCCACGTGATCGACCTGCTCAAGCGGGTGTGTACGGTGAGCGTGAGGACGGTGGAGGTGGTGAGAGGGATGGAGGGGGCAGAACAATAGAGAAAAGAATAAAAGATGTATAGCACAAGTCACGAGTTCGAAGATGAGGTACGCCGCATTGCGCGCTTCCTATGGCCGGATGCCGCGTTCGGTGGTGCAGAAATGAACGATGGCCGCGAAGGAGACGGGACGTTTGAAACTGAAGAATACGTTCACTTCATCGAATGCACTACGTCTAAGACCAAGGACAAAGCCATTAAGGACTGTGAGAAGCTCGAGAAGTTGCTGCGAAAGGCCGGCGGCCGGGTCCCGCACAAGTTTGCAAAAGGCTGGTTCATAACACGGGACGAGCCGCATGCCGAGCAGCGCGAGGTGGTCAAGAAGTACCACGGCAAGATTGTGATATGCTCATTCGATCAGTTCAGGGCGCAACTTGTTGATGCTAGATCATATCTAAACTTACGCTTCAAAGCACCCTTCGGTAGCGTGCGTAACCCGGCTACTGGAAGTGCCGAGTTCGCGGTGGAGTACGTCCCACTGGGCATCGTCGATGACCGGGGTACTTCTTACTCGGTTGAGGAAGTCATCGCCCGGCTCGATCGCGGTGAGAGATTTGTGCTTACAGGGGACTATGGGGCAGGCAAGAGCTCAACTGCGAGAGAGATATTTAGCAATCGAGGGAAGGCATTGTGGCAGAATCGTTCTGCTGCGTTCACCCTCATGCTCAATCTTAGAGAGCACCATGGTCAGAAGGATCCAGTCGAGGCCATCGAGCGGCATGCTAGAGGGATAGGCTTCTCCTCGCCCTCAAGTCTAGTACGTGCTTGGCGGGCTGGTTTCTGCCATGTCATTCTAGATGGCTTTGATGAGATAGCCTCTGCCGGTTGGGCTGGTACTACCAAGCGGTTGCGTGATCTGAGATATCGTTCTATGGAACTTCTCCGGGAGTTCATCAGGCAGACACCTCGAAGCAGTGGTATTCTGATCACAGGTCGGGAGCACTACTTTGATTCACCTCAAGAGTTGCGCGTTGCTCTTGCGCTCCCGGAGAACCATCCTTCGTTAAAGCTCCAAGAGTTCACACCAAGTCAGGTCAGGGATTTCCTCGCTAAGCTCGGCTGGAGTGATGGAGTTCCTGCATGGTTGCCGACACGGCCATTGCTATTGGCATACTTGGCTTCCAACGAGTTGCTTAAGCCGGATACGATAGGTGACGTGTCTGTGCCCCCATCGCGCGGTTGGCATGAACTACTTGAACGGATCTCTCAACGAGAATCTGAGATTGAAGCTGGGCTAGACCCAGGGACAATCCGCTTGTTGATCGAGCGCCTCGCTACGAAGGCTCGCGGTTCACTTGATGGAATAGGGCCTCTATCCTCGGATGTCATCCGGGAGACCTTTATTGAACTGTGCGGATATGCTCCCGATGACCGAGGAGCTGTTCTACTCCAACGCTTACCGGGGCTTGGCGGCGTTAGTGCTGAAGATGGCTCTCGGGTATTCATCGATCAGGACTACGTTGAAGCAGCTCGAGCCGGGGACGTCTTTCGATTCTGCGATGACCCCTTTGGCAATGCGTTGGACGGGCAACGTTGGGAATCGGCAATGAGACCGGTAGGCATAGGGGTTGCATCATACAGATGCTCCCTGGCAGGTCACTCCCGCGGCAAACTCAACGCAGCCTTGATGGCGGCCTATGATGGCGAGATGCAGGCTCTCTGCTTGGATATTGCATTAGTGATGACAGAGAACGGCTATGCACCAGGGGATAAGCCACTCTACCTCAAAGAGCTTAGTTGCGAATCACTAGTTGTAGAGGAAGGTCTTAACCTTTCCAATCTTGAGTTGCAAGACTCCATTGTTGGTCGCTTGGAGTTGGGGGTTTCCCTGCCGCCTGAGACATGTCCCGTGTTTCGCCGGTGCCATTTCGGTCGTATAGAAGGGCGGACCGGGATGAAGGACTTGCCAAAGGACAAGTTCCCGGATTGTACTGTGGATGAGTTCGAGCTCGGCAATCAGACAACGAATGCCATTCTCAACCTGCCTCTTCCTTTAACTGTCAAAGTGCTGCTGACGATCTTGAAGAAGCTCTTCGCGCAAAGTGGAACTGGCAGGAAGGAGAGTGCCTTAAAGCGAGGCTTGGATGCAAAGGGGCAGTCGGTTGTGCCGAGTGTCTTGGAGCTGATCAGGAAGCATGGCTTTGCAGTTCGGACTAAGATGCAGGATGATGTGGTGTGGTTGCCGTCTAAGGGTGATGGTTGCCGTGCGAGAGCACTATCCATGCTTTCCGGTCCTATGACTTCCAAGGATAAGTTGATCGAAGAGGCGAAGGACCTATAGCACCGGCAGCCAGGTGTTGTATAGATGCGCTAGTGAATCAGTAGCGAGATGACCACCGACCCTCAGAACCGCCGTGCGCAAGTGAACGAGAAATTCCTGGAGCTGCTAGTGCCAACCGGAGGGGCGCCGCTGGAGGGAGCTGGTGGAGGAGCTGCAGAAGGCCTTACCGGAGTTCCCCTACGGCACCTTGCTGCAGTGGGTGCGTGGGGTGTGGGAGTGTATCACAAGGGTGGAGGGTCGGGCAGTATGACCTTCATGCAATGGACGCCATGAGCTACACCGAAACAGTTGTCTGGACTCTACTGGGATCGGCACTTGGGGCTGGATTAAGCGTTTGGCTAGCCGTCTGTGTCGAGCGATACAGGGCGCGGCGCAGGTTCGCCCACCTGGAGGAGCTTGCCGGGTCCTATATCGCATGTGAAGTACAGGACGGCCGCGAGCTCCGTGTGCTCTTCATAGTCGAGATGGTGCGGCACCCAAAGTTACCTGCTGTGCTACAGATCACCGGTCGTTCACGTATTCGGGAGAATCCTGGATTCACCGGTGAGCTGGTATTCACTGACAGCCTTCGTAGTGCAAGCGGCTCCTATGTGCACATGGGGAATAACAACATGTTCGGCTTCTTCGATGTTCAACTCATTGCAGGTGAACAGCCCAGCTTTAATGTACATCAGCGTTTCGTCAAATCCGGTCAGCGGATCTTGCGGAACGAGATCTGGCGAAAACATGCAGGATTAGCATGGGAACAGGTTGCTCCGGAGCCGGATGGCACTTCACTACAGAGTGGAACTGAAGAGGAACCTCTGTCAGCGTGATTTGTGTATAGACATCGACCAGCACAAGCCCGCCCTGTTCTACTTTCTGGCCGTGGATGCCCGGATCAACCCCGGATAGATTCCGGGGCGGCATCACCACGGACTGGGAGCGCCGCTTTCGCCGGTATCAGCGGGACCTGGGCGAATGCGCCGTACGCCCCTTTAAGACCGAGCCCTACGACCACCGCTGGCAGGCCGAGCTGGTGGAGCAGGTGCTGAAGTGGCGCCTGTGGGATTTCATCACACATGATGAGCATGAATGGGTGGAGCACCTGCCCATCGACACCATCCTGCACGTGTACCGCGATACGCGCGACCAACTGCGGCCGGAGTTCGGGAAGCACCGGCACATCCACACCCGCGGCGAGGACCGGTGGGGGCATTACAAGCAGTTGGCGGCGTATCAGTTCAAGGGGGCGAACGAGCATTAGCCATGCGGGAGATCGACCCGAATGCATATGACCTGGTCGCGACCAAATTCGCCTTACCCAAGTGCTTACACATCCCGATCGCTGCCAACGACATCGCCGCGCTGGAGCGTTTTGTGGGCCCGGTACGTCCCATCATGCGCGGTCACTGGAAAGCGCTGTGTGTGGAGGTGGACGACCCGCAGGAGATGGACCCTACGCTTGTCATTTGGGATATGCCCGGTGCCGAAATGCTCCATCGCAAGCAGCAAGTGTGGGTCCATGTGGACTATACCGCCTATAGAAAGGCTTACATGCGCCTGTATCCGGATGAGGACATCACTGACCTCGTAGTGGACCATATCATGAACCGTCGTTCCGCAAGGCTATACGGCTACCAATACGTGAGGGTGGTGCCCATAACACGCGCTGCCAACAGCAGCAGTGGTGGTCTCCCAGAGCAAATGGCGTTGGAGTTCCAAAGCCTACCTCAGAACGTAGCTTGGCGTGCAGCACATCCCACCTTCATCCGGTACGCAGATACTGGGGACCTTGCCAAGATGCTGAGCATCAACGTGGGCAATTCGTTGCAGATCAACCACAATGTCTTTCAGCAGCGATTAAGGGAAGGGCGCAAGAAGCCTTGATCAATTCACCACATCCGATGGTGCTTGCTATTCGACATGACAATGGTTATCCGCACTCACCACGTGCCACAACCTTACCATCTGGAGGATGTTGTAATGCACCGCCGGCGTCATGGGCTTGGTCACGTGCCAGTCAAAGCCGGATTTGGCCTCGCGCACCAGGTGGCCTGGTTCAACGCTCAAGACATGCCCAATCGCAATGTGCCATGGCGGACGCGGCTTAAGCTAGTATGGACGGCCAAGGCCGTCCATACACATCATTTCGCTTTGGTGCGTCCCCCTACTCCAGGAGGATCATCCGCTTCGTGTCCACCTCGGCATCATCAAGGATCAACGAATAGAGGTACATACCCGGTCGTAAGCTCCCTCCTTCGAGGATCAGCTGACCGTCGGTACGTGGGGCTACGATATGGGTGCTGCGCAAGGTTCCGCTCATATCGAAGATGCAGATCATGGCACTGCTGGCCTCGTGCCCACTGAGGTCATAACCAATGACCGTCCGTTCCTGGAACGGGTTCGGTTTGTTCTGGTGAAGCACTGCCCTCTTAGCCGTTGTTACCTCAACCTCGGCTCTACCATTAGAAGGCCGGCTACCCATCACCTGGCTCTTTACACCGGGAGGGGCACCCCAACTTTCGAGGATGGCAAGCACCCGCTCGCAGCAGTCACCCGGCGTGTCCGGGAATTCGCTTGCCAACGGGCAGGAAGCTCCGTCATTCGTGGATATGATCTGTGCAGCCGGGAACTCTGTGACCGTGAAGCCTGTTGGTGCAGCCGCAACATCGGGTACCAGCTTGTAGAGTTTGCCATCCTGATTACAGTAGAAGTACAGGGTGCCATCGAGGACGGAGAAAGTGGCTCCGCATCCGCCAGTACAATTCAGTCCACTCACCGTGAAATCCTGTATGGACACGTTGGTACCCACTACCTCGAACTCGCGGACCATTCCCGTTGCCTCCGCGAATCCATAGAATCGCCCGTTCACCGGAGATCTGGTAAAGTCGGATACATCCAAAGGGGCATTGTTCGCTATGAGCAACTCGGTTGCGGTGAGTGCGGCCACATCGATCATCCAGATCGAGTTGGTCCCCTTGCGACCAACATATAGGTTGCCGTCAAGGTCCATATCGCCAGCATGCCAGAAGAGATCAGCCCCACTTCCTGTCGGCACTGGCAATGGGTTCACGTCACCAACCACAGTCATTCCATCGCGCGTCACGCGAACAAGATCATTGGTGGTGATGAATCCAGCGCCGCTCTCCCATCCTCCTTCAATGCCATAGATGTACCCGTCCTGCACGTTGTAGCCCATGGCATTCACCCGGGTCCCTGAGTTATTCCATGGAGTCACCTGTTGCCAACTGGCAGCGAACACGTCATACGTCCAAAGTTCATTGCCGTTCCTCACCTGATACAATTCAGGGTCGGGCCAGCAAGGGAATGCATCCGCGCAATCCCCGGAACAGCCCGGGTCTGCGCAGTCGACCAGATTGTTGTTGTTGTTGTCGAAATTGTCATCGCACGTCTCCGGTATCTGGGCGAACGAAGGAACGATCGCGAGACAAAGCACAGTGGTAAGTGCAGATCTCATGGTTTGGGTGGTTTCCTGTAAATCTACCAGTCCACTGGATCCACCGCACCAAGACCGGGCTCTCGCCGCCATTCTACACGCGAATTGTTCGCTCGCCAGATCATTCTAGCCCTCCCCCCTGCAGCCCCTGTCGCAAGCGCACCGTCTCCAGGTTGTTGTACAACACCGCAGGCGTCACGGGCTTGGTCACGGGCCGGTCATAGCCGGAGTTGGCCTCGCGCACCAGGTCGCAGGGCTCACCGCGCCACCACCACTTTCCCGGCCCAGGCACCATTCACACGCACCACGTAGGTGCCGCTGGCCCAGCGCTGCGTATCCAACTGGGTGCTGGTGCTCGCCGGCATGCTCGTATGGATCAACCTCCCCTCAAGGTCATAGACCTCGATCCGCTCCAGGATGCTGCTCGTTCGTACGGTGCATAGGCCCGCAACCTGGTCCACGAGGAAATGCGGCGCTTCCACCACGGGACCGTTGATGCCCGTGGCCGGTCCGGTGAAGCGGGCGATGAGCCCATAGTTGTAGAAGCTGGTGTGGATCCAGCCACCTACGAGGATCTTGCCGTCATCCTGCAGGGCCAGGCAGGTGCCCACCCCGTAGTAGGGGAAGTCCGTGACGGTGGTGCCATTGGTGCCAAAGGCCGGATCACCGGCGCCCGTGAGCGTGCGACGGGTGAGCATGAGCTCTTGTTCGCCATTGGGGGAGGCGATGCCGGTGGCCACCAGATGACCGCCACCATCCACCAACACATCCAGGAATTGGTCGGCGTCGTCGTCCGTGTCCAACACCAGCCAGCCATCCCCATCGAAGGTGGGGTCCAGGGCGCCTTGTGCGGTGAAGAGGACCAGGAGTGGATCGCCATCCGTGGCGCTCTCCACCACCCTGCCCGCTCCGATGAGTCCTCCCGTGGGAGTGAGGGCGATGCCCGATATGCGGTGTCCTCCATAGCCCAGGTCATGGGTCGCCACGCCGGTCGTGCCGAAGGTGGCATCCACCGCCCCGTTGGCCTGCAAACGCACGAGTTGCATGGGGGCCGCGCTACCCAGCTCCACATGGCCGGCCAGCACGAGATCGCCATCCGGCATCAGCACCATGTCCGCCACCAAGCTGCCCTCGCCCACTTCCATGGTCCAGAGCCCGGTACCGTTGAAGCTGGCATCGGGGGTACCGTCGGCCAGGTACCGTGCGGCGAAGATGCGGTGCGGTGTACCCTGGAGCGCACCGGCCACCACCACTTTGCCGTCGGGCTGGCGCAGCATCCGCCGCACCGTTACCTGCGTGATGTTGTCCGGCAGCTCATGCAGCATCACCCCATTGGTACCGAAGGTCGCATCGGCCACGCCACCGGCGGTGTAGCGCAACAGCCGGATCGCGTGTGCGCCCCCTTCCGTGGCCACCAGGAGGCGGCCATCGGGAAGTTCCAGAAAGTCGCCGAAGGGTTGGCCCACGCTGGCGACCGTGTTGGTGAAGGCGAACCAGACCGGATCCACCTGTCCATCCGGCAGCACGCGCCGGATCTCCAGGATGCCGCCCGAGGCGACCAGCATATGGATGTTCCCATCCGCAGCTTGATGGACGGCGCGGGTCACGTTGCTCCCGATGGCCTGCCCGGTGAAGTTGTAGCCAGTGCCGTTGAAGCCGGGGTCTAAGGTGCCGAGCTGGGCCAGGCAAGGTTGGCCTGCAAGTAGGAGGAGGATGGCGGCAGGTAGGGATCGGTGCATCGCAGGGACGTTGAGGTTCGTGCCTGCATATCGGGATGCGCGCTGCGATGTGAACGATCGGTGGTGTTGCGGCCGACCTACAGGCATTGCCTGGACCGGATCCCTATCCCCTCACCCCCTGTCGCAAGCGAACCGTCTCCAGGATGTTGTACAACACCGCAGGCGTCATGGGCTTGGTCACGTGCCGGTCGCAATTAGCGCTGGTGATGCGTACCCCGCCACCGTTCAGCCAATGGGGTCGTTGACAACAGCCACCATTTCCCCCTCCCCTTAGCTTTGATCCACACCACGCCAACACCCTTGCTCCAACGCACCCGCCCTTCCTGCAAAGCCGATCGCAGGGTGCGCCCCTGAACCCTCCCCCATGCCCGAACCCAACGAACAACTGCTGGCCGTGCTGATCGATGCGGACAACGTATCGCCCAAGCCGATCAAGGAGATGCTGGAGGAGATCGCCAATTACGGCAACCCCATCTACAAACGCATCTATGGCGATTGGTCCAGCATGCACCTGAAGGGCTGGCGCGATGTGCTGAACGAGCACGCCATCATCCCGGTGCAGCAGTTCGCCTACACCACCGGTAAGAACAGCACCGATTCGGCCCTCATCATTGATGCCATGGACCTGCTGCACGGCGGCAAGGTTGACGGCTTCGTGCTCATCAGCAGCGACAGCGACTTCACGAAACTGGCCACCCGGCTGCGCGAGGGACGCAAGAAGGTGTATGGCATGGGCGAGCGCAAGACCCCGGTCTCCTTCCGCAACGCCTGCGACAAGTTCGTGTTCGTGGAAGTGCTGAGCCCTGCGGCCACCAAGTCCGCCGCGAGCAAATCCGGCGGGCAACCCATGCACAAACCCGATGCGGAACTGGAGCGCCTGGTGAAGCTCACGCTTCAGGACCTCACCGACGATTCCGGCTGGCTGGCCATGGGTGGCCTGGGATCGGGGCTGATGAAGAAGATGCCCGAGTTCGATCCGCGCAACTACGGCTACAAGCGCCTCTCGGACCTGGTGCGCTCCCTCCCCTACGTGATCGTGGATACCAGGGAGATGTCTGGCAACAAGCACGACTACGTGCGCCTGAAGTGATCGGGGAGCGGCGGAAGGGTCACGATCCCCTCTAGCTGATCCGCACGTTCCCACTCCTCACCTTCTCACCCTTCTCACCTTCCTCACTTTTCCTCCCCCCTCCACCGCACCCCATCCAGCACCGCCCGGTGCAGGATGTTCGCGTGGTCGTATTCCTTCAGGAAGTTGAAGCCAACACGGATGCGGGGGCTCTTTCGGACCAATGCCGCCAGGTGCTTCGCATCGCGCTCCATCACCCTGCCCTCCTTGCCCACGGCGATGTAGACCCGGGCCGGGGCACTGTCTGGATCGGTGAGGAAGGTGGCGGGCTGGGCCAGCAGGCTTTCGGCATCCCACCAGAGGCTGGGGCTTACGATGTAGTAAGTGCCGAACAGGGCCGGACGCTTGAACAGGACCTCCGTGGCGAAGAGGCCGCCAAGGCTCTGGCCGATGAGGGCGCGCTCGCCATTGGTGCGGTAGCGGGCCTCCACCAAGGGGATGACCTCTAGGGCCAGGAAGTCCATGAAGGCCGCACTGCCGCCGGTGGTGGGGAACTGCTCCTTGTCCGCCGCGATGCTGGTGGGAAAGGTGAGGTCGCGCTTGCGGTCCACGTTGGCGATGCCCACCACGATGCTCGGCGGCTGCCAGGCCAGCCAGGGGAAGGCGGCGAACTGGTAGAGGCCCGCGATGTGGATGAAGTCCTCGTCCGCACTGCCGTCCAGGAGGTAGACCACCGGGTAGCGCGCGGCACTGTCCGGGTGGTAGCCCTGCGGCAGGGCGATGTTCAGCAGGCGAACCTCCCTCAAGGCCGTGCTGTGCAGCTGCTCGGTGGTACCGAGGACGAAGGGTTCCGCTGGGGCGCTTTCCTGCGCGGCCAGGCGACCCAACGCAAGCAGCGGCAGGACGAGCCAGGAGGAACGGAAGGGGGACAGGCGCATCGCCTTGCCCTTACGACATGTGCTTCAGGTTGACCGCGTAGAGCACGATGAAGATGATGGCGATGACGCCCATGAAGCCCACGCTCAGGAAGGTCATGAGACCGCCGCCGAGGAAGACGATCGGCATGACCAGGCTGGCGACGCTGGCCAGGACGTAGAGCCAGAAGCCGGTCTTCTTCAGATTCCACATCATCCACACGCCCAGCAGGCTGATCGCCGAGAGCAGCAGGCCACTGATGCCGAGGGGCGTGGCGTTCTCCACCTGCTTCTCCGCCATGGCCAGGGCCTGGTCCATCATCTTCTGCGCCATCTCGGCGCCAGGCCCCTGCACCTCGGCCATCTGTTTCTCCAGCTCTATCCGGCTCTCCTCCAGGTCCTGCTTGGGCTGGTCCGTAAAGGCGGTGCTAAAGCCGCTGTAGAGGCTATAGGCGCCAAAGAGGAAGCTGAGGATGCAGAGGATGGTGAGGAGCGTGGGGCGCTCCTTACCGGCGGGTGCGAACTCGGTCGTCATGGGTGGAAGGGTTGGTTCAACCGCCAAAGTAGCGGTGAACGGAGGAAGTTGCAGGCACCGGTACCCTGAGATACCCACAACGCCCGTGGACAACTTGCCCTCACATCTCGTAGGCCGGCATCGTGGGCATGGCTGGCATGGCCGCCCAGAAAACCAGCCCGGCGATGAGGGCCAGCGCGTAGAAGGCGAGCAGAATGAGCGTGAGCACGCCCATGAAGGTGTACATGCGCCGATGGGCGGTGAGGCCGGCGCTGAAGACCGCTGGCTCGAAGGCCCCGGAGAGCGCGGAGCGCGTATTGGCCCCGAAGCGGTAGAGCAGCCAGCTGGGCACGATGTAGATGGCCGCCGAGATCAAGAAGACCACCGTGTACATGGTGCCGATCCCCTTCAACATGCCGTCTGCCATGCCCGGCGGCATGCCCTGCAGGCCCATGGCCGCCTGCTGCATGGCGATCATGCGCACGAAGAAGCCACCGATGAAGAAGCTGAGGACGGCCATGAGGCCACCCATCACCAGGCCAATGATGCCGATGAGGCGCGCCCATTTGGCGGTGCGCAAGAGGGTACCGGTATCGAACTGCGAAAGACGGGTGTGGTCGAAGGTGGTGTCCATGAAATGGGGGCTTGGTGAGGCAATGTAGGAGTTGATCCCTGAAAGCCCCACGGAAGGCCTCGCTCGCGCCCGCACCCAAAGCTGGCGTGGGTAACTCGCTGCCCTGCTCCCCGGCGGCCTATTGCATCCGCTTCAACTGGCTTCCATACAGGGCGGTCATCCCCACCGTGAGCAGCGGCCCGAAGAACCCCAGCATGCTCCAGGGCAGGATGAGGTGCGGTGCGAAGAGGCCGACGAGCTGGGCCACGGCATACAGGTGGAAGCCACTGCGCCGCCCGCGCCAGATGCCCAGCATCCCGATGAAGCGAGCCAGCGTGCGCACGAAATAGATGCTCATGAGCAGGACGCCGTTCGCATGGAAGATCCGGGCGATGGACTCCATCTCGTCCATCTCCTCCCCCGGCATGAAACGCTCGGCCGACTCCCGGATCATGGCCACGAACTCCTCCGCCGGCATTTCGCGGATCACCATCATGGCCATGACCATCATGCCATAGATGATCATGAAGAAACCCGTGTTCACGAAAGAGAAGGGCCCCAGCACCTTGATCAGTTCGGGACGCGTGGTGTTGCCGTTCTCGTCGGGCAGGAAATAGGTCTCGGCCATGGGCAGCGAAGGTAGGCGGGCACCCGGCGACCCGATCCCGACACCTCCTCTCCCTGCAGGCCGCAGGTCATCACCTTCTCCTCCCTCACCACCCATACCTCTTTCTCCTCCCTTACCTCCTTCTCCTCCCTCACATCCCTCCCCTCCCTCACCTCCTTCTCCTCCTTCTCCTCCCCCCCCTGCCCGCTCTTTCCCCCGGATGGGTAGTTTTGCGGCCCAACCCGAACACCAACACTCCCCGATGAGCTACGACGTCATCGTACTCGGCAGTGGCCCCGGCGGCTACGTGGCCGCCATCCGCGCCAGCCAACTCGGCCTCAAGACCGCCATTGTAGAGAAGGAAGCCCTCGGCGGCATCTGCCTCAACTGGGGCTGCATCCCCACCAAAGCCCTGCTGAAGAGCGCGCAGGTGTTCGAGTACCTCAACCACGCCAAGGACTACGGCATCAGCGTGAGCGGCGGCAGCGCCGATATGAAGGCCATCGTGGCCCGCAGCCGTGCCGTGGCCGAGGGCATGAGCAAGGGCGTGCAGTTCCTCATGAAGAAGAACAAGATCGACGTGATCATGGGCACCGGCAAGCTCCAGCCCGGGAAGAAGATCGAGGTCACCGGCGCCGACGGGAAGAAGCAGACGGTGGAAGGCAAGCACATCATCATCGCCACCGGCGCCCGCAGCCGCGCGCTGCCCAACTTGCCGCAGGACGGCAAGAAGATCATCGGCTACCGCGAGGCCATGGTGCTGGCCGATCAGCCCAAGAGCATGGTGGTGGTGGGCAGCGGTGCCATCGGCAGCGAGTTCGCCTACTTCTACAACGCCATCGGCACCAAGGTGACCCTGGTGGAGTTCATGCCCACCATTGTTCCGGTGGAGGATGAGGAGGTGAGCAAGCAGCTGGAGAAGAGCTTCAAGAAGCAGGGCATCGAGGTGATGACCAGCAGCGAGGTGACCAACGTGGACACCAAGGGCAAGGGCTGCGTGGTGACCGTGAAGAACGCCGCCGGCGAGAAGAAGATCGAATGCGACATCGTGCTGAGCGCGGTGGGCATCGCCACCAACCTCGAGGGCATCGGCCTGGAGGAAGTGGGCATCGTCACCGACAAGGGCAAGGTGAAGGTGAACGAGTACTACGCCACCAACATGCCCGGCTACTACGCCATCGGCGACATCGTACCGGGTCCGGCCTTGGCGCACCTGGCCAGCGCCGAAGGCATCACCTGCGTGGAGGCCATCGCCGGTCAGAACCCCCACCCGATCGACTACGGCAACATCCCCGGTTGCACCTATTGCAGCCCCGAGGTGGCCAGCGTGGGCATGACCGAGAAGGCCGCCAAGGAGAAGGGCATCGAGGTGAAGGTGGGCAAGTTCCCCTTCAGCGCCAGCGGCAAGGCCAGCGCGGCGGGGGCCAAGGACGGCTTCGTGAAATTGATCTTCGACGCCAAGTACGGCGAGCTGCTGGGCGCGCACATGATCGGGTACAACGTGACGGAGATGATCGCCGAGTGCGTGAGCATCCGCAAGCTGGAGACCACGGGCCACGAGATCATCAAGACCATCCACCCGCACCCCACCATGAGCGAAGCCATCATGGAGGCAGCGGCGGCGGCCTATGGCGAGGTGATCCACTTGTAGAGGCGGACGATCGTCCGCCCGCAGGTGGGCACGAGCGCAATGAGCACATGTGCGGCATAGCCGGAACCTTCCAGATCGACCATGCGCTCCCCGCCACCGGCGAGCGCATCCATGCGGCTTTGCAATGCATCGCACACCGCGGTCCGGATGACGAGGGGATCCATACCGAAGGAAGTGCGGTGCTGGGCCAGCGACGCCTGAGCATCATCGACACCAGCTCGGCCGGACACCAACCCTTCACGGATGAAGGCGGCCGCTACACCATCACCTTCAACGGGGAGGTCTTCAACTTCCAAACGCTTCGAGCGGATCTTGAAGCGCAAGGCCATACGTTCCGCAGCCACAGCGATACGGAGGTCATCCTGCGCCTGTACACCTTGAAGGGGCCCGCCTTCCTGCACGACCTCAACGGCTTCTTCGCCTTCGCCATCCACGACAAGGAGACCGATTCGCTCTTCCTGGCCCGCGACCGCTACGGCGTGAAGCCCCTGCTGTGGAGCGAGGTGGACGGCCGCTTCCTCTTCGCCAGCGAACTGCGCAGCCTGCTGGCCCTGGGTGCCACGCGCGAGCAGGATCCGGTGAGTGCCCGCCAATACTTCGCCTACTACTACATCCCCGCGCCGCACACGGTGTTCAAGGGCTCGCACAAGCTGCTGCCCGGCCATTGCATGCACGTGGATAAGAGCGGCGTGCGTGTGGAACGCTGGTACGATGTGGTGGAAGCGAGCAGGCAGGTTCCGAAGAGCGCCGACCCGCAGAAGACCCTCTTCGAGCTGATGGATGATGCGGTGCGCCTGCGCCTGATCGCCGATGTGCCCGTGGGCGCCTTCCTGAGCGGCGGCGTGGACAGCAGCATTGTGAGCGCCCTGGCCGCGCGCCACCACCAGCACCTGCACACCTTCAGCATCGGCTACGCGGATGATCCCTTCTTCGATGAGAGCCGCTATGCCGAAGAGGTGGCCCGCCATATCAAGAGCGAGCACCACACCTTCAAGCTGACACGCGAAGAACTGGCCGCTGATTACACACGGCTGCTCGCCGCCACGGACGAACCCTTCGCGGACAGCAGCGCCCTCCCCTCCTTCATGCTCTGCGAACGCACGCGCAAGCATGTGACGGTGGCTGTGAGCGGCGATGGGGCCGACGAGGTCTTCGGGGGCTACACGAAGCACCAGGCGGAACTGCGCTGGCGTGATCCCGGTGCGCAGGAACACGCCGTGCGCCTGCTGGCACCGCTGTGGCGCGCCCTGCCCCGCAGTCGCAACGGCAAGTGGGCCAACCGCTTCCGCCAGTACGACCGTTTCGCACGCCTGGCGGGTACCCCGGAGGACCGCCGCTTCCAGGAGCTGGCCGCCTTCACCACCCACGCGGAGGCCGGTGCGCTGGTGGCCCGCCCCTCCGACCAGGTGGAGATGGACCGCCGCGAGGCCGTCTTCGCCGAAGCCTTCCGCCGCATGCCCGGCATGAACGGTGCCCTCCTGGCCGATGTGTTGAGCACCCTGCCCAACGACATGCTGCACAAGGTGGACCTCACCAGCATGGCGCACGCCCTGGAGGTGCGCACCCCCTTCCTGGACAAGCGCGTCGTCGCCTTCGCCTTCAGCCTGCCCGCCGGGCAGAAGCTGGTGAAAGGCAGCGGCAAGCGCATCCTGCGCGAGACCTTCGGCCACCTGCTGCCACCCGTGGTGATGACGCGCAGCAAGAAGGGCTTCGAAGTACCGCTGCTTGACCTGCTGCGCGGCCCCATGGCCTCCTTCATCGATGCCACCTGCACCAGGGATCTCGTGGAAAGCGCGGGCCTGGACCTCAAGGCCGTGCAGGCCCAGGTGCGCCAGTTGCGCTCCCACGATCCGGGTACTTCACAGGCAACCGTTCACGCGCTGCTCGTCTACCTTTCGTGGTGGAAAAGCCACGCCCGGTAAGGCGCCCCGCTCCGCTGGTGGCGGTATCTTCGCCAGCCTGATATGCCCCGCGTCCTACGTATCATCAACCGGTTCAACCTGGGTGGCCCCACGCACAACGCGGCCTACCTCACGCGCTACCTCCCCAGCGAGTATGAGACCCTGCTGGTGGGCGGCAGCGAGGAGGCCACCGAGGAGGGAAGCCACCACATCCTGCACAACCTCGGGGTGGAACCCATGATCCTGCCGGAACTGCAACGCGAGGTGGCTCCCTGGCGCGATCGCGGCGCCTACCACCGCATCAAGAAGCTGATCAAGGACTTCCGGCCGGACATCGTGCACACCCACGCCGCCAAGGCCGGTGCCGTGGGCCGCATGGCCGCCGCTGACCTGGGGGTGAAGGCCATCGTACACACCTTCCACGGCCACGTCTTCCACAGCTACTTCGGTCCGGTACGCACGGCCTTGTACAAGAACATCGAGCGTTTCCTGGCCCGCCGCTCCTCGCGCATCATCGCCATCAGCGAGAAGCAGAAGCACGAGCTGGTGGCCGAGCACCGCATCACCAGCGCGGACAAGGTGAGCGTGATCCCCCTTGGCTTCGACCTCAGCCGCTTCCAGACCGATCAGGAACACAAACGCGCCCTCTTCCGCAAGGTGTACGGGGTGGCGGATGATGAGATCGCCATCGGCATCGTGGGCCGGCTGGTACCGATCAAGAACCACGACCTCTTCCTGGACGTGCTGGCCAATGTGAGCCGCCGTAGCGGCCGCAAGTTGCGGGCCTTCATCGTTGGCGACGGCGAGGAACGCGAACGCCTGCAGCAACGGGTGGACGAACTGGGCATGAGCCGGGTGAGCGGCCCCTACTTCAACGGTCACGGCTTCGGCCACGGCGTGAACGGCGGGCCCATGGTACGCCGCGCCCTGGTCACCTTCACCAGCTGGATCAAAGAAGTGGACATCGTGAACGCGGGGGTTGACATCGTGATGCTCACCAGTTTGAACGAGGGGACGCCCGTGAGCCTGATCGAGGCCCAGGCCGCCAACAAGCCCATCATCAGCACCCGGGTGGGCGGTATCGAGAACGTGGTGGTGCCCGGGCGCACCGCCTTCCTGAGCGAGAGCGGCGACCCCGCCAGCCTGGAGGAACAACTGATGCGCCTGGTGGAGGACGATGCCCTGCGCGGCGACATGGGACGCGGCGGATGGGCGCATGTGCACGAGCGTTTCCACTACACCCGCCTGGTGCGGGACATGGACCAACTCTACCGCGGCCTGCTGAACTGACCGATGGCCGGGAGCGATGGTTACTTTTGCCGGGATATGACGCGCACCCTCCTACGCTGGGCCGGTATCAGCCTGGCGATCAGTGCCCTGCTGAGCAGCTGCACCATCAACCGGGACATCATGTTCCGCACCCCCACGGACTACGAGTTCGACCAGTTCGTGGATTCCGCCCGTGGCAGCCTCCGGCTGCAGGCCAACGACATGATCTCGTTCCGGCTCTTCGCCAACGACGGGTTCAAGATGATCGACCTGGTCTCCGACAACAGCAGCCGCGAGGCCTCCTTCCTGCAGCGGACCATGTTCAACTACTTCATCGATGGCGATGGGTTGGTGAAGCTGCCCGTGGTGGGCCGGGTGCCGCTTGCCGGAAAGACGCTGCGCGAGGCCGAGACCTACCTGGAAGGGCTCTACGTGGCCTACTACAACAAACCCTTCGTGCAGGTGCAGGTGGTGAACCGCCGTGTCGTGGTGTTCCCCGGTGGTGGTGGTGATGCCAGGAGCGTGGTGCTGGACAACAACAACACCACCCTGCTGGAAGTGCTCGGTGCGGCCGGTGGCCTTAGCCCTCGGGGCAATGCGCACAAGGTGAAGGTGTTCCGCTACGGCCCGGACCGCGAACGTCTCGTGTACCAGTTCGACATGAGCGATATCAGCGGTCTGAAATACGCGGACATGGTGATGCAGGGTGACGATGTGGTGTATGTGCAACCCAACCCCGAACTGGCCCGGGAGGTCCTCTCCGACCTCACCCCCCTCATCACCCTGCTCTCCAGCATCCTCCTCGTGATCACCATCAGCCGCAATTTCTAGCGCAGGCATGCTCAACGAGGATGTGAACAGCACTCGGAACGTCAGTTTCGAAAGCTACAAGGAGCGCATCACGAACTTCAGCCAGGAGTTCGAGATCGGGCTGTTCATCTTCATCCTCAACCGCAGCCTGGTCTGGATCGCGCTGGTGATGCTCACGGCGCTCGCCTCGGCCTTCATCTACCTGCGCTACACCGCCCCCACCTACGAAGCGCGCTCGGTGCTGCAGCTGCGGAACAACAACACCGCCAAGCAGATCCTGAGCATGAACTCCTTCGGCGAGGAGACGCAGCTGCTGGAGGCGGATGTGGAGCTGATGCGGTCCAAGGTGTTCCTGGCCCGGGTGATCGACCAGCTGCCCTTCGAGGTGAGCTATTACAACCGTGGCCAGATCCTGACCGAGGAGTACTACGTCTGGTCCTTCTTCAAGGTGCACGACCTGGTGATCCAGGACAGCAGCATCGTGGACGTGCCGGTGAACCTCGTGTTCGACGGCAAGGACGCCTTCCGGCTTTGGTACAGTGTGCAGGGCGTGCAGTTCGAGGGGACCTATAAGCCCTTCGAAACGCTGCGCACCAAGCACTTCAGCTGCCGCATCACCGTGGACGACCATCCGCTGCTGAACGACCCGGAGACCAAGCAGAACCTCTACTTCCGCATCAACTCCCGCAACGGGCTCATCGGCCGGTACGCCCCGAAGTTGATCGTGGACGTGGCGGACTACACCGCGAAGACCGTCTCCATCAGCTTCCGCGACGAGAACCCCAAGCTGGCCCTGGACATGGTGGCCACAGCGGCCAAGGAGTTCATCGTGTGGGACGTGGAAAGGCGGAGTGAGAGCGCCGAGAACGTGATCGAGTTCATCCGAACCCAAAAGGACACCGTGGCCAGCGCCTTGCGCGAATCCGAATCGCGACTACAGGATTTCCGGATGGACAACCGGGTGGCCGACCTCAATCAGCTCACCCCCATCTTCCTGGAACGCTCCGAACGCTACGAGGACGATCGCACCGCCCTCACCCTGGAGATCGAGCTCCTGAAGGCCATGGCCAAGGCCACGGACAGACCGATGCCGGAGATCAACTCCTACGACCTGCTGCCGATGCTCACCGGGACGAACTATGAAGGCGTCCTCTCCAAGACCATCAACGAACTGCTCTCCCTGCTGAGCGAGCGGGAGCGCATGTACACCGAGGCCACCGACAAGAACATGGAGATCATCTCCCTGGAACGACGGATCGACATCCAGAAGAAGGTGGTGCTCGAGAGCCTGAAGGAACTGCTGCGCCGGGCGGAACAGCGCCGGGATGACCTCGATGCCGTGCAGGCGGAGTTCGAAGGCCGCTACCGCACCCTGCCCGAGAAGGAACTGGAGTTCGCCCGCATCGAGCGCATCTTCGCCATCAACGAGAAGTACTACACCCTGCTGCTGGAGAAGGACATCGAGTACAACATCAGCAAGGCCGGCTTCGTGCCCGAGAACCGGATCCTGGAGGATGCCGTACTTCCCTATGCGCCCATCTTCCCGAAGCGTAACCTGATCCTCGCGTACTACCTCGCCACCGGCCTCATCATCAGCTTCCTCATCGTGCTGATCCGCTACGTGCTGCACGACAACATCACCTCGCTCCACGACATCTCCAAGCTCTCCCACGCCAGCATCTCCATCCTGGGCATGGTGCCCAAGTACAAGAAGGAGATCCCCATCTCGCAATTGCTGATCGACAAGAACCCGAAGTCGCTCATCGCCGAATCGTTCCGCACCATACGGACCAACCTGCAGTTCGTGGACAACACGGACGGGCCCAAGGTCATCGCCATCACCAGCACGATCTCCGGTGAGGGGAAGACCTTCGTGGCCATCAACCTCGCCGGCATCATCTCCTTCAGCGGCAAGCGTGTGGTGATCCTTGACCTGGACATGCGGAAACCGAAGATCCACCTGGGCTTCGGGGTGGAGAACATCCGAGGTATGAGCACGCTGCTCATCAAGAAGGACGAACTGGAGAACTGCATCCAGCACAGCTCCCTGCCCGGTCTCGACTTCGTGACCGCCGGCCCCATTCCCCCCAACCCGTCCGAGCTCATCATCAGTGCACGCATGCAGGAGCTGCTGGACCGGTTGAAGACGATGTACGATGTGATCCTGATCGACAACCCGCCCGTCGGGCTGGTGACCGATGGCATCCCCATCATCCAGAGCGCCGACTTCCCGATCTACATCTTCCGGGCCGACTACAGCAAGAAGCAGTTCGTGCAGAACGTGGACCGTCTGATCAACGAGAACAACATCCGCCGCCTCAGCACCATCCTCAACGGGGTGGACATCGACCGCAACAAGTACGGCTACAACTACGGATACGGATACGGATACGGATACGGATACGGCCAGGGCTATGGCGGCGGCTATTACGAGGAGCGTACACCCACCAAGACCGGCCTGCTCAGCTGGTTGTTCGGCCGATCATGATGGAGGTGAGCACGACCGCGCTGGACGGGCTCCTGCTGCTGCAGCCCCGCATCTTCACCGATGAGCGGGGACGCTTCCACGAGACCTTCAACCAACGTCGTTTCGCGGAGGCCACCGGGCTGGACGTCTCCTTCGTGCAGGACAATGAGAGCCGCTCCGCCCGGAACGTCCTGCGCGGCCTGCACTTCCAGGTTCCGCCCTTCGCACAGGGCAAGCTCGTCTCCGTGGTGAAGGGTGCCGTGCTCGATGTGTGCGTGGACATCCGGCCGCACAGCCCCACCGTGGGCCGGCACATCAAGGTGCGCCTGGATGAGAAGGACC
Organism: Bacteroidota bacterium; assembly: GCA_029573495.1. Taxonomy (GTDB): domain Bacteria; phylum Bacteroidota; class Bacteroidia; order Flavobacteriales_F; family PHOS-HE28; genus PHOS-HE28. The sequence continues at coordinate 83,860 of JAKQEI010000198.1, forward strand.
GCACCCTGTTGTGGATCCCGCCCGGCTTCGCCCACGGCTTCGTGGCCCTCGAGGACGACACGGTCTTCGTGTACAAATGCACGGCCTACTACCACCCGGCTTCCGAGCGGACCATCCGCTGGAACGACCCCGAGCTCGCCATCGACTGGGGCGTGAAGTCCCCGGTGGTGAGCGCGAAGGACGCTGAGGGCATGCCGTTCACGACCTACCGCGAGGCGGTGCAATAGGCCATGTACAGCCCCACCCAGCAATTCCTCATCTACTCGGGCCTCTTCTTCGCGGCCCTGGTCTTCAGCCTGCTCATCAACTCGGTGTTCATGCGCTTCGCACGCACGCTCGGCATGCGCGATGAGGAGCAGACCCTGATCCGCTGGAGCAGCACGGCCAAGCCCTCCCTGGGCGGCATCACCTTCTACATCCTCTTCCTCGCCTGCTTCTCCCTCTACGGCCTGCTCTTTCCCGGCCAGAGCGCCGAGGCCCTGCGCCCCGACCTGCTCGGCCTGTTGGGCGCCACCTCCCTGGGCTTCCTCATGGGCCTGGCCGATGATGCCTACAACACGCGCCCGCTCCTGAAGCTGTTGGTGCAGCTCTCGTGCGGCGGCATCCTCATCGCCACGGGTTCCTGCATCGACCTGTTCGAGGCCAACTGGCTCAACCGGCTGCTCACCCTCTTCTGGGTCGTGGGCATGATGAACTCGATCAACATGCTGGACAACATGGACGGCATCACCACTTCGGTCTCCATCGCAGTGCTCATCGCCGGGGCCATGTCCATCCTTGTCATCGGTCCGTCCGATCCCGTGTACATGGTGCTCATCGTGGGTACCATGGCCTCGCTCACCGGCTTCCTCTTCTTCAACTGGAACCCCTCACGCATGTTCATGGGCGACACGGGCAGCCAGTTCCTGGGTGTGCTGCTCGCGTTCGTGGGCATCCGCTTCTTCTGGAACGCTCCCAGCATCGAAGGACGTTGGGAGGTGGGCCGTCAGTTGATGAGCGCCCTCATCGTCTTCCTTCTTCCCATCGTGGACACCACCGTGGTCACGATCAACAGGTTGCTCAAGGGGCGGTCCCCGTTCGTAGGCGGGCGCGACCACACCACGCACCACCTGAGCTACGCCGGCTACAGCGATGGCCAGGTGGCCCTCGTCTTCATCGGCCTCTCCCTGGTGCACGTGTTCCTTACCTTCGTGATGTGCAGGTACATCCGGGTTTGGACGAACCTGTACACGATGCTCTTCAGTGGCTATGCCCTGGCACTCTTCCTGACGCTCTTCATCCTGACCAAGCGAACACACCCGCCCGCCAAGTCATGAACAAGCTCCACGGCTCACTCCGCATCGTCCTGCGCACCGCGCTCTGGGCACTGCTCCTGCTGGGCGGCTCACTGGGGCTTCACCTCTTCACCTACAGTACCTTCGTGGTGAACAACGACCTGGACCACCAGCGCGAGTTCAACGACGGGTACAAGGTCTTCTCGCTCACCCTGCCCAACGAGCTATCCTTCTGCGGTGAGCAGGTGCCATTGGACCGCCTCGACGTACGCGAGCGCCTGGACCGCGAGCTGCTGGTGAACACCTACTGGCAGAGCAACACGCTGCTGGCACACAAACGCGCGGCCCGCTGGTTCCCGCTCATCGAAGAGGTCCTGAAGCGGGAAGGGATCCCCGATGACCTGAAGTACATCGCCCTCATCGAGAGCGGTCTGACCAACGTGGTGTCCCCTGCCGGAGCTACGGGTTACTGGCAGTTCATGAAGGAGACCGGCATGAGCCATGGGCTGGAGGTGAACGCTGAGGTGGATGAGCGCTACCACGTGGAGAAGAGCACCCTGGCGGCCTGTAGATACCTGCGGAACGCGTATAAGCGATACGGGAACTGGGCGCTCGCCGCCGCTTCCTACAACCTGGGCCAGGGAGGTGTGGACAAGCAGCTGGGCCGCCAGAAACGCGACAACTACTTCGACCTGTTGTTGAACGAGGAAACGGGCCGTTACGTGTTCCGCATCCTGGCCATGAAGGAGATCCTGCGCGATCCGGAGCGCTACGGCTTCCACGTACGCAAGAAGGACCTCTACGCACCCTACCGCACGCGCACCACCACCATCAACGGTCCCGTTCCCGACCTGGCCGACTGGGCCATCGCCAACGGCACCGATTACAAGACCTTGAAACTGCTCAATCCGTGGTTGCGAGACAACCACCTGACCAACCGCGAGGGCCGGACCTATACCGTCCTGCTCCCTGCGGAAGGCTTCGACTCCCCGGCACCGGTGGAATGAGCCATGTGATGAACACGTGAAGACGGAAGCGAAGAAGAAGGGGAAGAAAGCGCCAAAGGACGCCCCCGCTCACATCCCGCTGCTGGAGGAGGACCACATCGAGGTGCTCGGCGCCCGTGTGCACAACCTCAAGAACATCGACGTGCGCATCCCGCGCGACAAGCTCGTGGTGATCACCGGCCTGAGCGGCAGCGGTAAGAGCTCCCTGGCCTTCGACACCATCCACGCCGAAGGACAGCGCCGTTACATCGAGACCTTCAACGCCTATGCCCGGCAGTTCCTCGGTGGCATCGAGCGGCCGGATGTGGACCTGATCACCGGCCTCAGCCCCGTGATCGCCATCGAACAGAAGACGATCAGCCGCAACCCGCGGAGCACCGTGGGCACCATCACCGAGATCTACGACCTGCTGCGCCTGCTCTACGCCCGGGTGGCCGATGCCTTCAGCCATGTGACCGGCGAACCCATGGTGCGCTATACCGAGAAGCAGATCGTGGACCTGATCACCAAGGAATACGAGGGCAGGGAGGTGCTGGTGCTGGCGCCGATCGTGCGCGGCCGAAAGGGACACTACCGCGAACTCTTCGAGCAATTCCTGCGCCAGGGTTTCCTGCGCGCCCGCGTGGATGGCGATGTGGTGGACCTCACCAGTCGCCCGCGTCTGGACCGGTACAAGGTGCACGACATCGAGCTGGTCATCGACCGGTTGAAGGTGAAGGAGACGGACCGCAAGCGGCTCACTGAGACCTGCGCCACCGCGATGAAGTATGGGAAAGGGAACCTGATGGTGGTGGAACTGCGCACCAACGACAGCCGCTACCTGAGTCGGAACCTCATGTGCCCCACCAGCGGCATCGCCTACGAGGAACCCGAACCCAATCTCTTCAGTTTCAACAGCCCCTATGGCGCCTGCCCCCGTTGCAGCGGCCTGGGTCTGGTGACCGAAGTGGCCCTGGACCGTATCATCCCCGATCGCAGCAAGAGCGTGAAACGCGGTGCCATCGTCCCGCTCGGCACCTACAAGAGCTCCTGGGTCTTCAAACAGATCGAAGCCGTGCTGCAGACCCATGGCCACGATCTGAACACGCCGCTCGACGACATCGACGACGCGGTGCTGATGGCCCTGCTCAATGGCATGGACGAGCCGCTGAAGGTGACGAGCAATGTGGGCCTCAGTGACCGCAGCGTGCGCTTCGATGGCATCATCCCCTACATCCTGGAGCAGGCCGAGGGTGGAACGAAGACCGTGCAGAAATGGGCGGCCAGCTTCACGCACATGGTCACCTGCCCGGAGTGCAACGGCAGCCGCCTGAAGAAGACCGCCCTGTTCTTCAGGCTCGATGGACGCAACATCCACGAGCTGGCGACCATGAGCATCGCCGACCTGCACGCGTTCATGACCGGCCTGGACGAACGCCTGGACGAGAAGAAGGAGCTGATCGCGCGCGAAGCCGTGAAGGAGATCACCGCACGCAGCGGATTCCTGCTGGACGTGGGGCTGGAGTACCTCACGCTCGACCGCAGCGCGCGCACCCTGAGCGGTGGCGAGGCCCAGCGGATCCGCCTGGCCACGCAGATCGGCAGCCAGCTCACCGGCGTGCTCTACATCCTGGATGAACCGAGCATCGGGCTGCACCAGCGCGACGACCAGCGACTGATCGCCAGTTTGCGCAGCCTGCGCGATGGCGGGAACAGCGTGCTGGTGGTGGAGCACGACAAGGAGATGATGCGCAGCGCCGACCACCTGATCGACATCGGACCGGGAGCGGGTGCGCACGGCGGTCGCATCGTGGCCCAGGGCCACCCGGAAGAACTGCTCGCGGGGGAAAGCTCCACCGCCAGATACCTCCGGAACGAACTGCGGATCCCGGTGCCGAAGGAACGGCGGCCAGGGAATGGTGAACGCCTGATCCTGCGCGGGGCATCAGGACACAACCTCAAAGGCGTGGACGTGGACTTCCCGCTGGGCAAGTTCATCTGCGTGACCGGTGTGAGCGGGAGTGGCAAGAGCACCCTGATCGGCGACACCTTGTACCCGATCCTGAGCAAGCACTTCTACCGGAGCGACATGCACCCGCTGCCCTACACCAAGGTGGAAGGCCTGCAGCATATCGACAAGGTGATCGAGGTGGACCAGAGCCCGATCGGTCGCACGCCGCGCAGCAACCCGGCCACCTACACCGGGCTGTTCGACCACATCCGGGAACTGTATGCGCAACTGCCGAGCGCCAAGATCCGCGGGTACAAGCCCGGGCGCTTCAGCTTCAACACACCCGGCGGCCGATGCGAGACCTGCAAGGGTGCCGGTGTGCGCGTGATCGAGATGAACTTCCTACCCGACGTGAGCGTGCCTTGCGAGACCTGCCGCGGCCGCCGCTTCGACCGCGAGACCCTTGAGGTCCGCTTCAAGGGGAAGAGCATCGCCGATGTGCTGGCCATGCCCGTTGAAGAAGCATTGGACGTGTTCGGGGACATCCCCTTCATCGCCACCAAACTGCGGACCTTGATGGATGTGGGCCTCGGCTATGTGACGCTCGGACAGAGCAGCACGACGTTGAGCGGCGGTGAAGCACAGCGCATCAAGCTGGCCACCGAACTGAGCAAGCGCGATACCGGCCGCACCTTCTACATCCTGGATGAACCCACGACCGGTCTTCACTTCGAGGACGTGCAGCAGCTGATCAACGTGCTGGACCGATTGGTGGACCATGGCAACACCGTGCTCGTGATCGAACACAACATGGACATCATCAAAGTGGCGGACCATGTGATCGACATGGGTCCCGAAGGCGGCGCCGGCGGCGGCCAGGTCGTGGCGCGTGGTACGCCGGAGGAAGTGGTGCTCATGGGGCGCGGCCACACCTACCCCTTCCTCAAGTCCGAACTGAACTAAGCACCGGCCCTTGAGCCGGTCCGTATCCACCGCATACCATGGCAAAGAAGATCGATCTGGAACAGGAGAGTGAACGCCGCATCAAACGCGCCTTCAAGCGCAAGGGCTGGAGCGAGGTGAAGGCCAACGACAGTTGGGCCATCTTCAAGATCATGAGCGAATTCGTCGAGGGCTTCGAGGCCATGCAACGGATCCGCCCCTGCGTGAGCATCTTCGGCAGCGCACGCACAAAGCCCGACGCACCCGAGTACAAGCTGGCCGAGGAGATCGCCTACCAGCTCACCGGCAACGGCTACGGCGTGATCACCGGCGGCGGACCGGGCATCATGGAGGCCGGGAACAAAGGCGCCCAACGCGGCGGCGGCACGAGCGTGGGCCTGAACATCGAACTGCCCTTCGAGCAACAGCCGAATCCGTACATCGACAAGGAGAAGAGCATCGACTTCGATTACTTCTTCGTGCGGAAGGTGATGTTCATCAAATACAGCCAGGGCTTCATCGTCCTACCCGGTGGCTTCGGCACGCTCGATGAGCTCTTTGAAGCGCTCACGCTGATCCAGACACAGAAGATCGGTCGCTTCCCCATCATCCTCGTGGGGAAGAAATACTGGCAGGGCCTGCTCGATTGGATCAAGGGCACGATGGGCGAGAAGTACGCGTACATCAACATGCCGGACATGGAACTGATCAATGTGGTGGATACACCGGCCGAAGCAGTGGGTGTGATCAATTCCTTCTACAGCAAATACATGCTGAAGCCCAACTTCTGACCGACGGGACTTTCGACGATCGGGAATTGGGTCCTCCCTGCCTTTAGGTCAACGCTGGAGAAATGCGACCCTTCCGGCTGTACGTCAGCGACTTGACACCCACGCCTCCATGTGCGGAGCCCGGTCGTTGAACCGGAACCTGACCAATTCGATCGTTGCTTGACGGCATCCAGAGGCCGCGTATCCGTGCGACCGTGGATCAACAGAAGCCCTTCTGGTCAACAAGTTCCTGTTGGTATCGCTAAGTTCGCGGATGATCCGTCTCCCCGGGGTCCCGGTACATTTGGCTCCGAGGGGGTTAGCCTTACCCTAAGCGATCACCCATCATGAACCAACTGGTACTCCTGATCAATTTCCTCGGGCTCCTGCTCCTGGAGCCCTTCCTCCTCGCCGACCTGAGCATCACCCAGAACGTCCCGACCAGCATGGCACCCGGCACCGAAGTGCGCGTGACCGTGACCGTGGAGAAGGGGACCCTGAGCGGCTTCGCCAAATTGCAACTGGACCTGCCCCCCGGGTTGACGGCCACCGCCATCGAGACCAAGGGCGCCTCCTTCACCTTCGCCGACCAGAAGGCCAAGTTCATCTGGATGGCCCTGCCCAGCACCCCCACCTTCAAGGTGAGCTACACGTTGAGCGCTGAGGCATCACTCAGCGGCAACCAGGCCATCCAAGGCCGCTTCTCCTACATCGAGGACAACGAGCGCAAGACCTACGACCTGCCCACGAGCACCGTGGACATGGGACCGGGCGGTGCCGTGCTCGTCTCCGAGACCACGACTTCGGAGGATCCTACGAGTGCCGACCTGGCCTCTGCGACGGAAGCGGCACCCGCCGGCTCCACCATGATGGCCGTGGTCGACAATGCCAGCGGTGTGGCCCCCACCCAGGGTGGTGGTGGTGTTACCGCCACCCGCACCATCACCCCGGTGACGGAGAACGAGATGCTCGTGGAGGTGGTCGTGAAGAAGGGTGATATCCGTGGCTTCGGGAAGTTGCAGGAGACCATTCCACAGGGCTTCACCGCACTTGAGAAGACCAGCAGCGAGGCCATCTTCACCGCCCAGGACCGCATCGCCAAGTTCGTCTGGCTCAATCTGCCGGCCGGTCCGGAGTTGAAGGTCGTCTACAAGCTCCGCGCGAACGAGAAGCCCGATGGCGAGTACAGCATCGACGGCGAGTTCGGCTACCTGTTGAACGACGAGACCCAGAAAGCGGTGCTCGGCACCTCGAAGTTCTACGTGGGTGCCAAGGCGCTCGAGGCCCTTGCCCACGACCCGAGTTCCATGGATGCCATGGACAACGAGGATGCCGAACTGGCCCGTCGCAAAGCGGAAGAGGCTGCCCGCCAGGAAGCCGCTGCCCAAGCGGAAGCCGAAACGGAACGCGCCCGACAGCAGGAGGCCGTTGCCCAGCAGCAGCCCAAGCAGACCACCCAGCCCAAGAAGGTCACCTCCATCCCGGCCCCTGAGAACGGCGTGGTGTACAAGGTGCAGATCAGCGCGGGGCATCGCGAGGTGGGCAAGGGTTATTTCGCCGCGCGCCACCGGTACCATGGCGACTACAGCATCGAGCGGCACCAGGGATGGATCAAGTATGTCACCGGTCGCTTCGGCTCCTACTCGGAGGCGCGTGACCAGCGCGTCGCCTTCAACAACGCCGGTCATGCCTTCCCCGGCCCCTTCGTCACGGCCTATAACAACGGCGACCGGATCACCGTACAAGAGGCGCTCGTATTGAGCAACCAGAAATGGGTGCAATGATGCGGCACTGAGAACCATCGCATGAGCGCACGCAACCGCCTTCATTCCCGTTCCGTCCGCGCGCTCGTCCTTTCCACTTTCCTTTTCCCGCTGGCCACGACTTCGGCCCTGGCGCAGTCGGACTCCGCTGCGGTCACCGTCCCCTTCGTACCCCCACCTCCCGCCGAGGAGATGACGGTGCCGGTGAAATTGAAACCGACCTTCGGCCTGGGTCCGGGGATGTTCGCCTTCTACGGTGACGTGGGCTCCCAACATGGCCGTTACAGCCCGCTGGTGACCCGGGTGGGATATGAGTTGCGGGCCACCACCCCCATCACGCCCTGGCTGGAAGGGGGCATCCATGTGGTGCATGGCCGCCTTGGGGTGAACGAACGCAGCCTCACCCGCAACCTCAACTTCGAGTCGCGCATCACCACCGGTGGGGTCATGCTGCGATACAATTTCCTGCAACTGCTTAACCCGGCCCGCGTGGTGGAGCCCTACATCAATGTCGGCTTCGAATCCGTGGAGTTCCTCACGAAGACCGACCTGCGCGATGCAGAGGGGCGCACCTACCACTACTGGAGCGATGGCACCATCCGCGACATCGATGAGAACGCTGCGAACGCCGGCGATGCCGTGGAACTTCAGCGGGACTACAGCTATGAGAGCGATGTGCGTGAGAGCAACATCGACGGCTTCGGCAAGTACCTCGAACGCACCTGGGCCATCCCCGTAGGCGTTGGTGCCCGCATGGACATCGGCCATGGCTTCGACTTCCGCATGGGCGCCACCATGTACCTCACCCGCTCCGATCTGATCGACGGGATCACCGAGAACAGCATGGGCGACCGTGCCGGAAGCTCCGGCAACGACCGCTTCCTCTTCTCCTCCTTCTCCATCGGTTACACCGTGCCGATGAAGAAACCGGCGAAGAAGGCGAAGATGACCCCGCTCGGCAGCGAGGAGATCGATGCGCTCGCCTGGCTCGGCGACGAGGACGGTGATGGTGTGCAGGACATCAATGACCTGTGTCCGTACACACCCGGCGGTGTGAAGGTGGATGCGAACGGATGCCCGCTGGACGGTGATGGCGACGGCGTACCGGACCATGAGGACGACGAACTGAACACCGCCGCCGGAGCACCGGTGGATGCGCGTGGTGTCACCATCACCGACGACTTGTTGTTGAAGGCATGGCTGGCCTACAAGGACTCCGGTAACGTGAACATCGTGACCTCCCGCGTGGAATCCTTCGGCCCGATGAAACCAGCGCCGGTGAAGGTGAAACGGGTGTACGTGGTGAAGGTGGGCGAACAGGTGGAGAGCATCAGCGAGGACCTCATCCAGAAGTTGCTCAGCATCCCTGACATCCGTGCGGTGGAGCAGGGCGATACCACCTTCTATGTCGTGGGCAGCTATGAGTCCATCCCGGAGGCCCTGCGGCGTGAGCTGGAGCTCAAGGGCATCAAGGTGGAAGGACGCGTGATGGCGGAGGAGAACGGGCGCCTCGTGGATGTGACGGACGAAGTGGAGGCCGAGCGCCTGAAGTTGACCACCGCCACCACACCCGAAGCCGGACCACAACCCACCGGCGAGGTCATCGTGCGCGTACAGCTCGGCGCGTTCCGCTATCCGCTCTCGCGCAACATCTTCGAAGGGATCGATGACCTAGTGGTGATCAAGGGTGATGATGGGTTGACGCGTTACTACACCGGCTCGTTCAAGGAGGTGAACCCAGCCGCCGAGCACAAGGTGCGCATGCTGCTCCGCGGCTTCCAAGGTGCCTTCCTCGTGGCCTTCCGCGATGGCAAGCGGATCGGCATGAAGGAGGCCGGTGCCAAGCTCACCGGTCCGGAGGACCTGCGCAACGCACCGAGCGGCAGCATCGACAAGAGCAAGTTGCGCTACCGCGTACAAGTGGCCACCTTCGTGGGGAACATCCCGATGGACACCATGGGAAAACTGATCGAGATGGGCGATGTCCGACCGGTGACCAGCGCCGATGCGGTGCGGTATTACTACGGTCAGTTCAAGAGCCGCAAGGAAGCCGAGGATTCCAAGGCCGCCATCATCAAGAAGGGCTTCACAGATGCTTTCGTGGTCGGTGACATGAACGGCTACATCATCCCCGCGGATGAGGCCGATGAGCTGATGAAGCAGCCCTGACCGGTCACCCTTCACCTGCCTTCCTGCCTCCCGCAATAGCGTGCGATGGCGCCACGTTGCGCCTGTGTCCGCCTACCTTGGCGGAACATAGCTGACCACCATGCTCGGAACATCACGCAGCGAAGGCGCACTCGCGCTGTTCGCCTCCGCGATCATCCTCCTCTCCATCGGTTGCCGGACACAGGATGCGCCCCTCACTCCGGACAGGGCCTTCACACCCTACATACCGGCGTTCACCGCAGGCCACATCAGTGCGCGATCCCCGATCCTGGTGCGGATCGCCGAAGGCCAGCAATGGAAGGATTCATCCGATGCCGCGGTCCAGGACCTCTTCACCCTGGACCCGAAGGTCGAGGGCACCGTGCGCTGGCACGACCGGCATACCCTGGCCTTCCAGCCCACGGAGCGCCTGGAACAGGAGCGCACCTACACCGTGGACTTCCATCTCGCGAAACTGATCGAGGTGCCACAAGGCCTTGAGGACTTCCGGTTCCAGGTGACCACGGTACGCCAGGGCATCGATGTGCGTGTGAGCGACCTGCAGTCCCTCTCGCCCACCGACCTCACCTGGCAGCGATTGATCGTATCGGTGCGCACCAGTGACGACGCCACGGGACAGGACCTTGGCGCTTGCTTCTCCGCCGCGCAGGAAGGACGTCAGCTCGCCCTCACGTGGGAACATGAACCGAACGGCCTCTACCACCGCTTCACCGTGGACAGTGTGCTGCGTGCGGAAAACGCCAGCTCCCTTGCGATCACGTGGGATGGCGACGGCATCGGTTCCGAGGATGCCGGTGAATTGCCCTTCACGGTTCCTGCCATCGGCGATCTCACCTTGATTTCGGCCACCACGGATTCTGAGGGCGAGCAACATGCCACCCTGCTCTTCTCCGACCCGCTCGATGCGGAGCAGGAACTCGAGGGCCTGGTGGGCATAACCGGTGCGGACGAGGTACGGATCGCCGTGGAGGGGAACAAGTTGTTCCTGTACCCCACGGAGCGCCTGGGCGGTGATCACCAGGCATACGTATCCGCCGCCGTGCGCAACGTGAACGAACACCCACTGGGCACCGACCTCACGGTCGATCTCACCTTCGAGGAACTGAAGCCCGCGGTCCGCATGGTCGGCAAAGGTTCCATCCTTCCTTCATCCGATGGACTCGTCATGCCCTTCGAGGCGGTGAACCTCAAGGCCGTGGACGTTCGCGTGGTGCGCATCCATGAGAGCAATGTGCCGCAGTTCCTGCAGGTGAACGCATTGAATGGCCAGCGGGAGCTCGCGCGCGTGGGTCGGCTGATCACACGGACCACGGTCCCCTTGAGGACCGGCGACGCCCCGGACCTGGGACGTTGGAACCGCTTCCACCTCGACCTGGAGAAGCACATCAAGGCCGAGCCCGGCGCGATCTACCGCGTCGAACTCTCCTTCACCCGCAAGCACGCCATCTATCCCTGTGCGGATGAAGGGAGCGATGAGCCACTTGAACCGGAGCGCACCTGGGAGGAGGAGCAGGCGCAGTACGATCACTACGAGGACTATTGGTACTACGACGACTATTACTACGAGGACTATGACTATCGCGAACGTGAGGATCCATGCACTCCCTCCTACTACATGCGCGACAATAGCGCCACGCGCAACATCCTGGCCTCCGACCTCGGTCTCATCGCCAAATGCGGGAACGATGGCTCGGTGCTCATCGCCGTGAGCGATCTGCGCACCGCCGAACCGCTCGCCGGTGTGAAGCTCGAGGTGCTGGACCTGCAGCGCAAGTCGCTCGGACAGGTCGTCACCGACGGTGAGGGCATCGCGAAGCTGCCCACCACCCTGCACAAACCCTCGTTGCTCGTTGCCACGAAGGGGACCCAACGCGGATACCTCCCGCTAACCGATGGGAGTTCGCTCTCGGTGAGCGAGTTCGATGTGCAGGGTGAAGCGGTGGACCGCGGGTTGAAAGGCTTCCTGTATGGCGAGCGCGGCGTTTGGCGTCCCGGGGACTCGCTGTATCTGGCCTTCATGCTGCAGGATGCCCAGCACAAACTGCCGAAGGACCATCCGGTGGTGCTGGAACTGACCGATCCGCGTGGACGGCTCGACCAGAAGCACGTTCGGACCAATTCCGTGAACGGTGTCTACGCCTTCCGATGCGCGACCACAGCGGACGCACCCACGGGCTTTTGGAACGCACGCGTGATGGTGGGTGGCACCAGCTTCCACCAACGGATCCGTATTGAAACGGTAAAGCCGAACCGGTTGAAGATCGATCTGACCGTGTCCGATCGCATCGTGAACGACGGGGAGCATCACATCGGTCTCCGCTCCCACTGGTTGCACGGCGCACCCGCGCGAGGCTTGAAGAGCCGCGTAACGGTGAACCTGACACGCGGAACGGCCGACTTCAAGGGCTACGAGAAGTACACCTTCAATGATCTGCGCACCTACGTCCCCGAAGAGGAGCAGGTGGTCTTCGATGGTGCTTTGGACGAGCGGGGCGAGGCGAACTTCGCACTGGACCTTCGGACCGGACGCAGTGCCCCCGCCGTGGTGAACGCCAACCTCGTCACGCGCGTCTTCGAGGCTGGTGGGGACGCGAGCATGGACCGGACGTCGGCAGCCTTCATGCCCTACTCCAGCTATGCTGGCATCCAGCCCCCCACTTCCTTCAACAGCTGGGGTGGTCTGCTCACCGACACCACCTATGCACTGCCCGTGGTCGCACTCGACCCGAACGGCAAACCGATCGCCGGTCATGTGCTGAAGGCCCAGGTGTACAAGATGCAGCGCAACTGGTGGTGGGACGGTGACATGGACGGCGAGGCCAACTACATCAGTTCGCCAAGCGTTGAATTGCGGCAGGAGTTCGATCTGGTCACCGACACCAAAGGCCGCACGACCCTCAAGTTCCGCGTGGACCGACCGGAATGGGGGCGCTTCACGGTCCGGGTGACCGATCCCGCCAGCGGCCATAGCTCCGCTCTCCAGCTCTATCTGGACTGGCCAGGCTACGAGGGCCGCTCACGGCGTGATGAGCCCGAGCAGGCAGCCATGCTGAGCTTCAACAGTGACAAGAGCGCCTATGAGGTGGGCGACAAGGCCACGCTGATCATCCCCAGCAGTGGTAGCGGGCGCGCGCTCGTCAGCTTGGAATCCGGCAGCCGCATCATCGAAGCCAAGTGGATCGAATTGAAGGACAAGGAGACCCGCCACACCTTCCAAGTGACCCCCGAAATGGCGCCCAATGTGTACGCCCACGTGACCGTCGTGCAGCCGCATGCGAAGACCCTGAACGACCTGCCCATCCGCCTCTATGGCGTTGTCCCGATCCTCGTGCAGGATGCGAAGACACGTCTGGAACCCCTCATCAGCATGGCGAAGGAGATCAAGACGGACGTGCCCTTCGAAGTGGAGGTGAGCGAGAAAGGCGGAGCCGCCATGACCTATACGCTGGCGATCGTGGATGAAGGCCTGCTCGACCTCACCCGGTTCAAGACGCCCGACCCTTGGAAGCACTTCTACGCCCGGGAAGCGCTCGGTGTGCGCACATGGGACGTCTATGACCAGGTGATCGGTGCCTTCGGCAGAAAACTCGCGCGGGTATTGGCCCTTGGAGGAAGCGACGATGCGGGCCCTGCGGACAATGCCAAGGCCAACCGCTTCAAGCCGGTCGTGCACTATGTCGGACCCTTCGAACTGGAACGAGGGAAGAAGGCGAAGCACCGCTTCACCATAAGCAACTACGTGGGATCGGTCCGCGTGATGGTCGTAGCGAGCGACGGAGGCAAGGCCTACGGCAGCACGGAACGCGCGGTACCGGTGAGGAAGCCCTTGATGGTACTGGCGACCCTGCCCCGTGTGCTCGCTCCGGGAGAGACCGCCGACCTGCCTGTGACCGTGTTCGCCATGGACCCCAAGGTGAAGGAGGTCACCGTAAAGCTCGAGCCGAACAACCTGATGATCCCCGACGGATCGATGGAGAAGACGATCCGCTTCACCGACACCGGCGATCAGGTGGTGCGCTTCGGCGTGCGCGTGAAGGAAGCCGTCGGGGTGGCGAAGGTGAAGGTGAGCGCGAGCGGTGCCGGGGAAAGCGCGACACAGACGATCGAACTGCAGGTGCGCCAGCCGAACCTCCCCGTTAACGAGGTGGTGGAAGCCTACCTCGAACCAGGAAAGAGCTGGTCCGATACCGGTGGTCCGATCGGGATCGCTGGAACGAACAGCGCCTACGTCGAACTGAGCACGATCCCTCCGGTGGACTTCGGTAGACGTCTGCAATACCTCATCGACTATCCGCACGGCTGCCTGGAACAGACCACCTCGAAGGCGTTCCCGCAACTGTACATCGCGAAAGTGACGGACCTGCCCGAACGCACCCAACAACAGCTGCGCAGCCATGTGGAAGCCGCGATCCGCAAGATGGGCGGGTTCCAGCGCGCCGATGGCAGCTTCAACTACTGGCCCGGTGGCGGGGACCACTACGATGACTGGACCTCCATCTACGCCGGCCACTTCCTGGTCGAGGCGGAGCACGAGGGTTTCCACCTGCCCGGCTCCCTCCTTCCCAAATGGCTGGCCTACCAGCGCAAGGCCGCGCGTGACTGGCACGGGAACGTTCCACAGGGTTGGAACCGCCGTGCCACCCAGCTCACACAAGCATACCGCCTGTACACCCTGGCGCTAGCCAAGCAACCCGAGATGGCGGCCATGAACCGCCTCAGGGAGGAACGCGAACTGTCCATCATGGCTCGGTGGATGCTCGCCGCATCCTATGCTTACGTGGGACAGAAGGATGCTGCAGCCAGGTTGATCGCAGGCATCCCAACGGCGATCGAGGCGTATGCGGAACAAGGGCTGACCTACGGAAGTGGTTTGCGCGATGACGCGTTGATCGCCGAAGCGTTAATGAACATGGGCGAGACGGGCCAGGCCGCTGGTGTGATCCAACGTATCGCGAAGCAGCTGAGCAGCGAGGCTTGGTACAGTACGCAGACCACGGCCTTCGGGTTGATGGCCACCGCGCACTTCACGGAACAGAACGGGGTGCACCAGGGCATCACATACCGAATGACCACCGGGGGGAAGGCAACGAACAAGTTCACGGAGAAGGCCATCAGTCGGATGGACCTTCCCACCCCGGATGGGACCAGTTCCACGTCCATCATGAACACCGGGAGATCAGGCATCTACCTCCGCTATGTGCGCACCGGCGTACCTCCGCTCGGCGAGGAGAAGGCAGCGGCCCGTGGGCTGTCGATGACGGTGGACTACGTGGGCATGGACGGTCGTCCGATCGATCCCGGACGGATCGAACAGGGCAGCGATCTCATGGCGGTCGTGAAGTTGACCCATCCCGGCGTGGTCGATGGCTACCAGCAGCTCGCGCTCACCCAGATCTTTCCCTCGGGCTGGGAGATCCGCAACAACCGCATGGAAGGGAACGAGGCCGTGGCGCAAGCCTCCTACTTCACGTACCAGGACGTCCGCGATGACCGGGTGATGACCTATTTCGACCTGTGGCGCGGGAACACGGTCACCTTCCGGGTCATGTTGAACGCGGCGTACACGGGACGCTACTACCTCCCTGGTGCCGTTTGTGAGGCGATGTATGACCATACGGTGAACGCCCGTAGTTCGGGGAGATGGGTGCAGGTCGTACCGGCTGGTGGTGGTGCTAGTGCGCAACGCTGATGGCATGAAGCGGTCGCGTCGCGTGCTTCTGGGCGCGGTGACGGTCTTCGTGTTGCTCTTCGCATGGGCGCGCTGGGGGCCGATGGATCCCTTGTTCCCGCATCCGTGCAGCACGGTCCTCCTCGATTGCGCGGGCAATACGCTCGCTGCGTCGGTGGCGAGCGATGGTCAATGGCGCATGCCGGCCGGAGCTCCCGTTCCGATGCGTTTCGAACACTGCCTCATCGCGTTCGAGGACCGTCACTTCCACTCGCACCCCGGCATCCACCTACCCTCCCTGGTGCGTGCTGCTCAGCAGAACCACAGAGCGGGAAGAACGGTGAGCGGTGGCAGTACCATCACCATGCAGGTGGCGCGTATGGCGCGCGGTGACCGGCCGCGCACCTGGTGGAACAAAGTGGTGGAGATGGCGCTCGCCCTCCGGCTCGAGGTCCGCTTCAGCAAGGATGAGATCCTCGGGCTCTACGCCGCCCATGCGCCCTTCGGTGGGAACGTGGTGGGACTCGAAGCCGCGGCTTGGCGTTGGTTCGGCGGGCCTCCCGAACGCCTTGGCTGGGCCGAGTGTGCCACGCTGGCCGTGCTACCGAACGCCCCGGCCCGGATCCATCCGGGGAGGAAGCGGGATGAACTGCGCCGCAAACGCGACCGCCTGCTGCGCTATCTGCGCGATACCGGCACCATGGACAGCCTGGCCTGCGAACTGGCGATGAGCGAGCCCCTGCCGGAACGTCCACTTCCCTTGCCTCGGACGGCACCTCATCTGCTCACCACCCTGGAGCAGTTGGGACACCGTGGAGAACGCATCGTCGGTACCCTCGATATCGGTATCCAACAGCGGATTGCCGCCATCGCCGAGCGTCATGCCTCCGCACTGCGCGCCAACGAGGTGCATAACGCCGCGGTCCTGGTCCTGGATACACGTAGCGGCCACGTGCTTGCCTACCTCGGCAATCTACCCTCGGCTGGTGCAGCCCATGCTGGAGCGGTGGACATCGTGCGCGCCCGGCGAAGTACAGGAAGCTTGTTGAAGCCCTTCCTGTATGCTGCCATGTTGCAGAGCGGGGAACTGATGCCCGATCAGCTCGTGGCCGATCTCCCCACCCGCTACGAAGGCTTCGCACCGCGCAACTTCGAGGAGGGCTACGACGGTGCCGTGCCCGCTTCACAGGCGCTGGCCCGGTCGCTCAATGTTCCTGCCGTACGCGCCTTGCATCGGCATGGTATCGAACGTACCCTGCATGTGCTGCGGGGTATGGGCCTTGGTTCCATTGATGGGTCCGCAGAACACTATGGCCTGTCACTCATCGTGGGCGGCGCCGAGAGCAGCTTATGGGAACTCACCGGCGCTTACGCATCGCTGGCGCGCATCCTGCTGAGCGATGTGGCAGGACCGGTCCATCCGCCGGTCGTTCGCATGACCGACCAGGGACCGGAGGACATTGATCAACGACCTCCCCTGAACCGCGCGGCGATCCATCACACCTTCCAGGCCTTGCAGGACCTGAACCGGCCGGAACTCGAGACCGGATGGCAACGGTTCGCCGCGCAACAGCGTATCGCGTGGAAGACGGGGACGAGCTTCGGACACCGCGATGCCTGGGCCATCGGGGTGACGGACAGGTACACCGTGGGCGTGTGGACAGGGAACGCGGATGGTGAAGGACGCCCCGGCCTCACCGGCTCCCTGGCCGCCGCACCGATCCTGTTCGAGGTATTCGGCACCCTGGCCGCTGGGCGCGACTTCGATCCGCCCCATGATGACCTGGTGCCAATGGCGGTATGCCGCGCAAGCGGTCTGCGTGCAAGCGTGGACTGCACCCCGGTTGACACGATCCCGATCATCCGGGCCGCCATCCGCACCCCACCATGCACCTACCACCAGCGTGTATTCGTCAACGCCACCGGGACGGAACAGCTGGAACCCGGGGGACCCGGGCATTGGGTCAGCTGGTTCACGCTGCCACCGGCCATGGAGCACTACTACGCTGCCGTGCATCCCGGATACCGCAGACTCCCTGCCGCCCTATCAAGCGGGACGGACTCACCGATGGAGCTGATCTATCCGGAGAACGCTGCACGTCTTCACGTTCCGATACAGCTGGACGGTTCCTTCGGTCAGGTGGTCCTGCATGCGGCACATCGGCAACCCGATGCGGTGATCGACTGGGACCTCGACGGCCGTTACCTGGGAAGAACACGTGACGACCACCGCCTACCGCTGTCGCCGGAGCCCGGTGTGCACCGGTTAACTTTGACCGACCAGCTGGGTCGCACGCTCTCCACACGATTCGAATGCGTGCGCGGTTCCCAAAGCCGGTCCAACGAATGAAGCGGACGCTTTCAACCCTGGCCATCTCCTGTGCCTTCACGGCCCAAGCCCAGCCGGATACGCTATGGGTCCCCACGAACGGGGTGGCGGTGCCGCATGCCGTGGTCTATGAACCGGTGCGCGATGATGCCCAATACAGACGGATCGGTCGATTCGCTACGGATACCGCTCGGATCGCTGTGAGCTTGGACTATAAGCGCGGGCACCCGTCAGGGGTGTACAGGGCCTATTTCCCCGATGGTCGACCCCTGATATTCGCGGTCTACGGATGGGACAGCCCGCATGGCGATTGGACGGAGTATGACGAACAGGGGGACATCACCCTGAAGGGACAGTACCGGCGCGGCTTGCGTGATGGAACGTGGGCCTTCCGCAAGGAGGGGATCGTGGGCCATTACAAGGAAGGCATGAAGCACGGTAAATGGAAGTATTACGAGCGCGGACGCATCACCCGTACCGAACGCTATCGAAAGAACGAGCTTGTCCGTACCCGTACCTTCAACTGAGCATTAACGACCTTTCACGAACCTTACCGTCCTGAAGAAGCAACCCGGCACGCCTTTCGCGCGTTCTACGCCACGACGAACCATGCACTTGCGCCTCCTCACCCTCCTGATCCCGCTCCTCACCGCCTTCGCCCACACGGTCACGGCCCAGCAGGACAACGATCCACAGACCACCGGAAAGCTCAGTTCCCTGATGTACCACATCGACCGCATGTACGTGGATGATGTGGACAAGGACAAGCTGGTGGATGCCGCGATCGTGAGCATGCTGGCCGAATTGGACCCGCACTCCATCTACATCCCGAAGGAGGACCTGGAAGAGGTGAATGAACCGCTCAAAGGCAACTTCGAAGGCGTGGGCATCCAGTTCAACATCATCCGCGACACCATCTACGTGGTGGACGCCATCCCGGGTGGGCCATCGGAGCGCATCGGCATCCGTGCCGGCGACCGCATCGTGACCATCGACACGGAGAACGTGGCCGGGGTGAACTTCAAGAACACCGACGTGATGAAGCGCCTGCGGGGGAAGAAGGGCACGAAGGTTGACGTGTCCATCCTGCGCAAGGGCGAGCAAACGCCATTGGACTTCACCATCACCCGGGACCGCATCCCCATCTTCAGCGTGGAGGCTTCCTACATGGCCGAGCCCACCGTAGGCTATATCAAGGTGAGCCGCTTCAGCGCCACCACCATGAAGGAGTTCCGGGAGAAGTTGACCGAACTGAAGGCCGCCGGTATGAAGGACCTTATCCTGGACCTTCAGGGCAATGGCGGTGGCTACCTGCGTACTGCCATCGAGATGGCGGATGAATTCCTGGGAGAACGGAAACTCGTGGTGTATACCGAAGGACGCACCTCGCCGCGTGAGGACACCTACGCGACCAAGGACGGGCTCTTCGAGAAAGGTCGCCTGGTCGTGCTGGTCGATGAGGGGTCGGCCAGTGCGAGCGAGATCGTGAGCGGCGCCATCCAGGATTGGGACCGCGGCCTCATCGTGGGCCGCCGGAGCTTCGGCAAAGGGCTGGTGCAACGCCCGGTGATGCTGAGCGATGGATCGGCGGTCCGCCTTACCGTATCGCGCTACTACACCCCGAGCGGTCGCTCCATACAGAAGTCCTATGAGGACGGGGTGGAAGCCTACCAGCGCGAACGATCCGACCGCTGGGCCACAGGCGAACTGACCTCGGCGGACAGCATCCATGCCGCCGATACGGTGAAGTATTTCACCATGAACAAGCGTGTGGTGTACGGTGGCGGTGGCATCACACCCGATGTCTTCGTACCGATAGACACCACCTACAGTTCGGACTATTTCGGCCAACTGGTCCGCAGGGGCATCCTGAACACCTTCGCCCTGGCCCAGGTGGACGAACATCGGAGCGCCTGGCTCACCACCTACCCGAACGTGGAGGTCTTCGCACATCATTTCGAAGTGAACGAGGCCATGGCCAAGGCCCTGCAGGAACAGGCGGCCAAAGAGGAGGTGGAGTTCAATGCGGAGGGCTGGGAACGATCGAAGGAGCTGATAGAACTCCGCCTGAAGGCCCTGATCGCGCGCGACCTTTGGGATACATCCGCCTACTGGCAGGTGATCAATGCCGTGAACCCGGTGGACCGGAGCTTCCAGAAAGCCATTGAAGCCCTCTCGAACGACACCTTCCAGCGGCTGGGCATGGCGAAGCAGTGAAGCCCCCCTCCTGTTAATGGCCTGTTAAGGCCCTTGGTTCGGGTAGCCATGTGCTAAATTCGCGGCATAAATCGACACGCATCCGATGAAAGACAAGATCCAGATCGCGCTCCTGAGCGTCATTGCCGTGGCCCTGGTCGCCCTTGCCGTGAAGCAGTTCAGCGGTGACAGCCCATCCAAGAGCTCGACGGTGGCGACCACCCAGAGCGCAGCAACGACCACCCCGCCGGTCGAAAGCTTCGATCCGATGGCGAACAACGCCCCACCGGTGGACAACACCCCGAAGACCACGGTGAACTTCGAGGAGTATGAGCATTCCTTCGGGAACATCAAGCAGGACAGTGAGAACAAGCACGTCTTCAAGTTCACGAACACCGGCACCGAACCGCTGATCATCGAGACGGCGAACGGTTCCTGCGGATGCACCGTGCCGAACTACCCGAAAGCCCCGATCCCTCCCGGCGGAACCGGCGAGATCGAGGTGGAGTACAAGCCTGGCAAGCAGGAGAACGCACAGACGAAGACCGTGACGGTGATCGCGAACACCGAACCCAAGGAAACGACTCTGCGCATCACGGCCAACGTGCAGAAGATATGATCACGGAAGGACACAACCTTCGGAAAGCCGCCCCCACCGGGCGGCTTTCCTCATTCTTGGGCTGACCGGTCCGCCTTTGGTACGACAGCATCGATTGAGCCGAAGCAACCGCACCGGAGCAAGGGCGTCATTCCTTTGAACAGGTCCTCCACCACCTGTCCGTATGAAGCTGCTCCACATCGCCCGATGCGTCGCCTGGTCACTATTGACCCTGGTCGGCATATCGAACACCGGTGCCCAGAACTTCCCGTTCACCAGCGGTGCGATCCCACCGTGCCAGACGAGCAACTTCACCGCGACCGTGACGGGTGTGGGATGGTTGCAATCGTCCTGGTGGGGCTGGGGGGCCTTCATCGAATCGCTCACCATCAACATCACCTCGGACCATCCGCAGACCTTGAGCATCTCCCTCACCTCACCGGAAGGGACCACCCTGCTCCTGTCCGCGTTCAACGGGGCGGGTGGGCAGAATTACACGAACACGACCTTCATTTCCGGAGGGAACAACATCACGCTGGCCAGTGCACCGTTCACCGGCTTTTACAGTCCACAAGGAGGCAACTTCGATGTCTTTGACAATGAGAACGCGGATGGCGTTTGGACCATTTCGGTGCAGGATACCGCGTGCGCCAACGGGGGCACCGGCCCTGGAGGGACCTGGACACCCGGCTGGTTCGATGGCAGTGGCTCCGGTGGCTTCTCCTTCGGTTTCAGCTCACCGCCTCCCTGTCTCGGTTGGATCCCGTCCGGTAGCGAAACGGTCTGCACCGGTGGGACCTTCGATATCCAGTCCTACTATACCAACATCAACAACTGGTACGACTACTCCTTCGGCTCCTGGTCAGGGATCCCCTTCGACCCCAGTGTTGCGCCACCAGGATCGTACTATGTGGATGCCTATGATCCCTGGGAGGGCTGTTGGTACAGCGCCTCCTTCGATGTGATCGAACTTCCGCAGGTGGACCTGGGACCGGACCTCGTGCTGGCCCAATGCGATAACGAGGGCCCCGTGGACCTGACAACGCTCTTCACCATCGCCCCCGGCACGGATGCGTACTGGTTCAATGGTACGCCGATCAGCAACGGAGCGGCCACTTCGGTAAGTGAAGAGGGTACCTACCAGGTGGTCGGTGGCGCAGGGACCGCATGTGGCGATACCGCGTTGGTCTTCCTCTCCATCCCCACCTCCCCCGACCTCGGACCGGACCAGGCGCTGAGCATCTGCCCGGGCAGCGCGCTCGACCTTTCAGGCCTTTTCGGGACGACAGACGCCACTACCGATTGGAGCTTTGGAGGCGCCCCATTCCTCTCACCGGGCTCCGCAAGCCAGGCCGGCACCTACACCATCGTTGCAACAGCGCCCAACGGCTGTTCGGATATGGCGCAGGTGGATCTGTCATTGGCGTCCTCACCACAGCTGGGTCCGGACCAGACCATCACGGGCTGCTCCAACCAGACGGTCGATCTTGCCGCACTCTTCACCATTCCCGGAGCGTCCATGGAATGGAGCGTACAGGGAGTGGTCGTATCAGACCCATCCTCCGTGTCCTTGGCGGGCAACTTTCAAGTGGTGGCCTCCTCCGGAGCGGGCTGCACGGACACCGCATTCGTGACCTACAGTCCTTACGCGGCTCCTGATCTTGGACCGGATGTCACCACGAGCACCTGTGAGGGAGACCCCACCGACCTCTCATTGCATCTTCCGGATCTCGGCACGACGACCTGGAGCCTCAATGGAACAGTGGTCCCCGACCCGACCATGGTGAGCGAAGCCGGGACCTATCAGGCCATCGTGACCGATGCTTCCGGTTGCCAGGATACCGCGCTTGTCGAGCTTCTCATGGAACCCTTGCCTATGCTTGGCGCGGACCAAGCCATCACGATCTGCGCGGGCGGGATCGTTGATCTCACCGCATTGATGAACAGCAATACCGCGACCGCAGAGTGGACCTTGTCCGGTTTGCCGGTGCCGGAACCGGGCGCCGTTGCCGAAGCGGGGATCTACGAGCTCGTCGCCATCTCGGCTGCGGGTTGCAGTTCGACAGGGTCGATCACCATCACCGTGAGTATTCCGCCGGACCTCGGTCCGGACCAGATCGGTTCGATCTGCACCGGTGATGCCTTTGACGCTACTGACCTGTTCAACACAGCCGGTCTTGCCACGACCTGGACACTCGATGGCGACAACGTGACCGATCCGAGCATGCTCGATGTGGCGGGCAACTACCGTCTCATTGTTGTTGATCTGAACGGATGTGCGGATACGGCCTTCTTCACGCTTGACCTAATGGCACCGCCATCACTCGGGCCGGATCAGGCCTAT
>JAKQEI010000249.1 GCA_029573495.1 Bacteroidota bacterium
GAGCTTCGGTTCACCAGCCTTGCCGCGCGCCTTCCACAGATCGAAGTCCGCCACGGTGAGTCCATGACGCGTCCGAAGACTTCCACGCTTGTTGGCCTCCTTCACCGCGTGCATCCCGATGGAATGGGCCTGATGCACGCCTGGGTATTCACTCTCTTTCAGCCTGATCAGCGTATCGATATAGTCGCCCAATACAGTGTATCGCCCCAATGAGATGTCCTGATAGTAGCGGGAAACATCGGCCTTCTGGACCGCCATGGGGAAGGGATCGAAGACACGGTCTGCCCAGCTCGGCAGCCGGCCCTTGTGCCAGTGCTCGGCACCATTGGGTTGGGGGTCCTTCTCCGGTTTCACATCGAAGTCGATCTCCACGAACAGGACCAGAATGCGGATCGTACCGTGTGGGCTCAGGTACCAGCCGTTCTCGCTGCGCAGCTGCGGTCGCTCCTGTGCCACCAGGGCGAGATGAAGAAGAAAGGCGAGAAGGAGAACGGATGAACGTGGCATCAGGCCAAGGTACGTCCGCCTTCGAGCTCAAGCAGAAGTGTTACCTGGTGGACTTCGGCGCCTTGTATAGCGGCACGGTGCGACGGCTCTGCGAACATCAGGTTCTTGACCCGGGTTCTGTCATTCCGGCCTTGACCCTGAGTCGCGAGATCATTTGGGCGCTTTGTACAACGGCACCGTGCTGCATGGTTCGCCGAACATCAGGCTCTTCACCACCGGCAGCAGCTTCGCGCTCAGTTCCACATAGGCGTTCAATGGTACCGGGAGCTTGCTGCAGCCCTTCACCACCACGCGGGCATTGCGGTAGGGCTCCACATCCAAGTGCTGCACGAAGCGGGTGAAGACCGCGCGTTCCAACTGGTCCGCATCTCCCTGCGTGACGAAGGCCGCGTGCGGCTGCAGGTGCGTGGCCACGAGCATGTAGGCCCAGGTGGGGACGATGGCATCGGCGCTGCAATGCGCGCTAACGAACTTGTCTTGGTAATGTGCCCAGTCGTGCTCCTTGCAAAAGGCCCGCAGATCATCCTCCTTGAGGGCGATCTCCTGCCACAGCAAGGGCTTCAGGTCGAAGACCACGCGCTCACCGGCCGGGTACAGCTCCTCCAGGTCGAGGGTGATGATGCCGGAGGATGCGACTTTGTTGATGATGGGGCTTTCGTCGCTCATGCGTTCGTCGCGTTCACGTTGGGTCGTCACGCCTTTTCGGTTCGTATTTCCTCTGTGTCTCTGTGACTCTGTGGTAAACCTACATGAACCCCAGCTCCAGCTGCGCCGCCTCGCTCATCATCGTGCGGTCCCAGGGCGGTTCGAAGGTGATCTCCACCTTGGCGTTCTTCACACCCTGCACACCAGCCACCTTCTGTTCCACCTCGTTCGGCAGGCTCTCCGCCACCGGACACGCGGGACTGGTCAGGGTCATCTTGATGTACACGCTGGCATCGTCATGGATCACCACGTCGTAGATCAGGCCCAGCTCGTAGATGTCCACAGGGATCTCCGGGTCGTACACGCTCTTGAGCATGTCGATGACGCGTTCTTCCAGGTGTTTCTTTTCCTCGGGTGTCATGACTTGGAAGAATAGGCGAGGGCATAGCGCTTCATCTGATCGAGCATCGCTACCAATCCATTGCTCCGGTTGGGCGATAAATGCTCGCGCAGCCCGATGGCATCGATGAACGTGAGCGGGGTGTTCAGGATCTCCTGCGGTGATCGATCGTTCAACACACGGACCAACAACGCAACGAGTCCTTTCGTGATCATCGCGTCGCTGTCAGCGGTGAAATGCACGAGGCCGTCCTTTTGCTCCGCGCTGAGCCACACGCGTGATTGGCAGCCACGCACGATGTTCTCGTCAGTCTTCTTTTCAGGTGCGATGACAGGAAGGTCTTTCCCAAGCTCGATCAGGTGCTCATAGCGGTCCTGCCAGTCGGAGAACATGGCAAACTCGTCAACCACTTCCTGCTGGGCTTGGGCTAATGTGTACGGGCTTCTCATCGCAGCATCTTGACAGCCTTCCTGGTCGCCGCCACCATCGCACCCACCTCCTCCCTCGTATTGAAGCACGCGAAGCTGGCCCGGGTCGTCCCGCTCACCCCGAAGTGCTCCATCAGTGGCTGGGTGCAGTGGTGGCCTGTGCGCACGGCGATGCCCTGCTGGTCGAGCAGGGTGCCGAGGTCGTAGTGGTGCACACCGTCAATGACGAAGCTGATCACGCCCACTCTCTCCTTCGCCGTGCCGATGATGCGCAGGCCGTCGATGGTGAGCAGCTCTTTGGTGGCGTGCTCGAGCAGGGCGTGTTCGTGCTTCGCCATGGCTGCCTTGTCGTAGTCCTCCATCCAGCGGAAGGCCTCGCCCAGCCCGATGATGCCCGCGATGTGCGGCGTGCCCGCCTCGAACTTGAACGGCAGCTTTGCGTAGGTGGTCTTCTCGAAGGTGACCACGTCGATCATCTCACCGCCACCCTGCCAGGGGGGCATGCGCTCTAGGAGCTCCTCTCGGCCGTAGAGCACCCCAGTGCCCGTGGGACCGTAGGCCTTGTGCCCGCTGAAGGCATACAGGTCGCAGCCAAGGTCCTGCACGTCCACGTCCAGGTGCGCGATCGCTTGCGCGCCATCCACCACCGTGATGATGCTCCGCTTCTTCGCTTCGGCGATCAGCTCCTTCACCGGGTTGATCGTGCCCAGCGTGTTACTGACATGGCTGATGGCGAGGATGCGGGTGCGATCAGTGAATTGGTCGATCAGATGATCAGATGATCCAAATGCCAGCTCACCGGAGTCGGTCACCGGGATCACCTTCAGCTTCGCCCCATGCCGCTCACACGCCAGCTGCCACGGAACGATGTTCGCGTGGTGCTCCATCCCGCTGATGAGCACTTCATCGCTCTTCTTCAGCAGGAGTTGACCCAGGCTGAACGCCGCCAGGTTCATGCTCGCCGTGGTGCCACTGGTGAAGATCACCTCGTGCGCGTGCTTCGCGTTGATGTGCTTGCGGATGGTCT
Source organism: Bacteroidota bacterium (assembly GCA_029573495.1). Taxonomy (GTDB): domain Bacteria; phylum Bacteroidota; class Bacteroidia; order Flavobacteriales_F; family PHOS-HE28; genus PHOS-HE28. Next base: position 3,008 of record JAKQEI010000249.1, read on the forward strand.
CCCGCGCGGCTTCCTGCGCTTCGGTGGCCTTGGTGCTCAGCGTGTGCACGCCGCGGTGCACGTTGGCATTGATCGTGGCGTAGTAGGCGCTCTCGGCCTTGATCACACGACGCGGCTTCTGGCTGGTCGCGGCATTGTCGAAGTACACAAGGGGCTTGCCGTGCACCAGCTCCTTCAGGATGGGGAACTGCGCGCGGATCTCCTCCACGTCGAAGGCTGGTTTCACCGCTGCGGTTTTCATGGAATGCGGTTCTCCACGGAGACACAGAGGGCACGGAGGAATGCGAGCGCTTCGTTCTTCATGGTCCTTCTCTGTGTCCTCTGTGCCTCTGTGGTGAAGTATTATAGTCTCGCCAGTTTCGCGTCGATCAACGCCGTCAATACCGCCTTCCACTCCTCGTTCTGCACCCGTTCCACCACTTCTGTGATGAAGGCATGGGCCATCAGCTTGCGCGCCTCGGCCTCGCTCACGCCACGCGAACGCAGGTAGAACAGCCCCTTCTCGTCCAGGCGGCCGATGGTGCACCCATGGCTGCACTTCACGTCGTCGGCGTAGATCTCCAGCTCGGGCTTGGTGTACACCTTGGCATCATCGCCCAGCAGGATGTTGGCGTTGCTCTGGTAGGCGCGGGTGCGCTGCGCGTCCTGCTTCACATACACCTTGCCATTGAACACGCTGGTACCCTTGCCCGCCACGAT
>JAKQEI010000282.1 GCA_029573495.1 Bacteroidota bacterium
AGGGCGATGGCGTCGGTTTCCCATTTGGCGGGACGGGAGGCGAGGTATGCCGCGTAGGAACGCGGTTGATTGTTGGTTGTCTGTTCTGTCCGTCGCGCATCCCCGCGCGCGTTGGCTGGTGCGACGGACGCACCAACAACTGACAACTGAGTCTCCAACTCACAATGCACCAACAGCTTCGCACCGTGCTTCTTCAGGATCGGCAGGGCCTTGCGTAGATCCGCTTCGGTGACGTTCGGGAAGTCGTCGATGCCGGAGTCTGTGAGGAAGGCCTTGATGCCGAAGACGCCTGCGTTCAGCAGCTCATCGAGGTCGTCGATGTTGTTGGGGATCACACCGCCGTAGAATCCGACGTTGACGTGCAATTTCCCCTTCGCGGCTTCGAGCTTGAGCTTAAACGCATCCACGGTCGTGGTCACCGGGCTCGCGTTCAGCGGCATCTCGATCAATGTGGTGATGCCTCCGGCGGCTGCGGCTTTCGTGGCGGTCTCGAAGCCCTCCCACTCCGTGCGCCCCGGCTCGTTGATGTGTACGTGTGCATCGATCACACCAGGCATGATCACCTTTTCGCCGAAGGACTCGAACGGCATGCCTTCCCGTTCCACACGACCCTTCAGGACTTCCTTGATCTTGCCATCCGCAAGGATGAGCGTGGCTTCGATCACACCGGAGAGGGTGATGACGCGGGTGCTATGCAAGGCGCGGGTTGTCATGGTATCGTCGATGCATGCATCGACGTTACTGTGTTTTTGCGCCTTGCAAGATCCACCGTTTCAACACCGTTCGCTCCTCCTCCGTCATGCCGGTCTTGTTTCCTTGCGGCATGGTGCGCGTTCGCACCGCTCGGGTCATGATCTTGTCCGCCATCGCGCTGATCTGTTCCGGCGTATCGTACATCACACCGTTCGGCGCGGTGGTCCATTGGTCGTCCGTGGGAGTGGCGCTGTGGCATTGCACACAACGGGCCTGGATCACGGCGTTCGCCTCCTCGAAGCTGGTCGGTATGGTGGCATCCATGGTGTCCTCGAAGGCAGGCGAGATCACAAAGCTCATCACCACGAGCGAGATCACACTTCCGGCCAGCCATAGCGGTTTGTTCTCGCCGCGGTCCAACAGGTTCCAGTAGTGCTTGATCCCCGCACTGGCCACGATCATCACCATGAGGATGATCCAGTTCCCGCTGTGGCCGAAGGTGCTGGGGAAGTGGTTGCTGATCATGATGAAGACCACCGGCAGCGTGAAGTAGTTGTTGTGCAGGGAGCGCTGTCCGGCCTTCTTCCCGAGTGATGCATCCAGCGGCTGACCGGTCTTCGCGGCGCGCACCAGGGCCTTCTGGCTGGGGATGATCGTGAAGAAGACGTTGCCCACCATGATCGTCCCGATGACGGCGCCCACATGGATGAAGGCCGCGCGACCGCTCAGCAGGTGCGTGAGCGCGTAGCAGATCACCGCCAGGACCACCGTGCCGACCAGCGCGAAGCGACCCTGGTCCAAGATCAACTTCGAGCGGCACATGATGTCGTAGATCACGTAGCCGAGCACCAAGGAACCCACCCCGATGGCGATGGCCGTGGGCGTCGAAATGTCCGCCACGGTGGGGTCGATCATGAACGCCTTCGCATCCGCGTAGTACACGAGGAAGAGCAGCGCGAACCCGCTGAGCCAGGTGAAGTAGGCCTCGTACTTGAACCAATGCAGGTCGGTGGGGATCACCTTCGGCGCCACCTTGTACTTCTCCAGGTAGTAGAAGCCGCCGCCGTGGATAGCCCAGAGGTTGCCGGCCAGTTCGTCGCGCAGGCCGTGCGTACGGTTGAGGTTGTTCTCCAGGAAGATGAAGTAGAACGAGGCGCCGATCCACATGATGCCCGCGATCACGTGCGTCCAGCGCAAGGCGAGGTTGAGCCACTCCATCACATAACCGTACATCGGTGTGCCCACCACGGCGACGTACGTGAGGTAGCCGCCCAGGACCAGCAGCCCGAAGAACTTGGCGCTCTGGCGCCCGGCGATCGCCGTGGAGCGGGCCTCCTCCAGATCGAAGCGGGCAGCGGCCGAAAGGTCCTTGTGGTGCAACTCCGCGGTGAGCGTCCTGGCCAGGCGTCGGAACCAGAGGAACAGGCCGAGAAGCAAGGCGCATAACAGCATGGCCGGCCACAGCATGGGACCGTGTACGAGCTTGCTGAGGAACGAACTCTCGGCGGACATTCCCACGAAGATGCGCCTTTCCGTTCCTTCGCGGAACGGTGCACCATTCGTGCACTTTGAACAAGAGCAACGTGAACAACCAACGCGACTTCTGGCTGGAGGTGCAAAAGCGTGTAGTGGGGTCCGATCCCATGGCGTTGCTCTGCGTGGTGGAAAGCGTCGGCAGCAGCCCGGGCCGCAAGGGTTTCAAGATGTGCCTGCCCATTGGAAGCGAACTCGTTGGCACCATCGGCGGGGGCATCATGGAGAAGAAGCTGATCGACCTTACAGCGGACCTTTTGGACCGTGAAGGCAGTTTTCCCTTCCTGAAACGGCAAGTGCATCAAGCCGACATCGGCAAGGACCGTTCGGGCATGATCTGCTCGGGTGAACAGACCGTTGCCGGCTATTTCCTCTACGGCCAGGAAGCCATCGACCTGGTCAGCAACATCATCGCCGCCTTCGATGAGCGCGACCGGGCTCGCGAACTGGAATTCAGCACGACGGGTATCCGCCTCATTCCCGCTGGTGAGCGCAGGGCGTTGGGTCCCGACGAATGGTGCTACTACGAGGTATTGCGCGACCGGCCGAGCCTCGCCATCGTCGGCGCAGGGCATGTCTCCCTCGCACTTTCCCGGCAAATGGACCTGCTTGGCTTCCGGGTCATCGTGTACGACGACCGCAACGGACTTCATACCTGGCACGCCAACACCTTCGCCCAGGAGAAGCACGTGGTGGACTATGCACGCATGACCGAGCATCTGCCGGACGATCCCGAGCTCTATGTCGTGATCGCCTCCGTGGGCTACCGCACCGACGACCTGATCCTGCGCCAGCTGATCCACCACCGGTACAAGTACCTCGGCCTACTGGGCAGCGCGGAGAAGGTGCGGGTGATGTTCGAGGCGATGCGGAACGATGGTTTCCCGGCAGAGGTGCTGGCTCGGGTACACGCACCGATCGGACTACCCGTTCACAGCCGAACACCGGAAGAGATCGCGGTGAGCATTGCGGCTGAGATCATTGGGGTGAAGAACGCTTGAGCACGAACAAAAAGAAACCCGGCACAAGGCCGGGTCCTTTCGTCCCTTTCGTAAAGGTCACACGTCCAGCTTCGCGTACACCGCGTTCTTCTCGATGAACTCGCGGCGTGGCGGCACTTCATCGCCCATCAGCATGCTGAAGGTGCGATCGGCCTCGGCGCCGTTCTCAATGGTGACCTGGCGCAGCGTGCGGCGGGTGGGGTCCATGGTGGTCTCCCACAGCTGCTCGGCGTTCATCTCACCCAGACCCTTGTAGCGCTGCACGTTGATGGACACCTCCTTGTTGCCGGCGCGCATCCGCTCGATCACCCCGTCCCGCTCCGCTTCCGTCCAGCAGTACACATGCTCCTTGCCCTTCTTCACCTGGTACAGGGGCGGGGTGGCGATGTAGAGATAACCGTTCTCGATCAGCGGCTGCATGTGCCGGAAGAAGAAGGTCATGATCAGCGTCTGGATGTGGCTGCCGTCCACGTCGGCATCGCACATGATGATGATCTTGTGGTACCGCAGCTTTTCCATGTTCAGCGCCTTGCTGTCCTCCTCGGTGCCGATGTGGACGCCCAGCGCGGTGTAGATGTTCCGGATCTCCTCGTTGTCGAGGATCTTGTGCTGCATGGCCTTCTCCACGTTCAGGATCTTGCCCCGCAGCGGCAGGATGGCCTGGAACTCCCGATTGCGGCCCTGCTTGGCCGTGCCACCGGCGGAATCGCCCTCCACCATGAAGAGCTCGCTGGCGCTGGCATCCTTGCTCTGGCAATCGGCGAGCTTGCCGGGCAGGCCGCCGCCGCTGAAGGCGCCCTTGCGCTGCACCATCTCGCGCGCCTTGCGCGCGGCGTGGCGGGCCTGGGCCGCCAGGATCACCTTGTCCACGATGGCCTTGGCATCGCGTGGATGCTCTTCGAGGTAGTTCTCGAGCATCTCGCTCACGGCGATGTTCACCGCGCCGCTCACCTCGTTGTTGCCCAGCTTGGTCTTGGTCTGGCCCTCGAACTGGGGCTCCTGTACCTTCACGCTGATCACGGCCGTGAGGCCCTCGCGGAAGTCATCGCCACTGATCTCGAACTTCAGCTTGCTGGTGGCGCCGCTGGCATCGGCATACTTCTTCAGCGTGCGGGTAAGGCCACTGCGGAAACCGGCCAGGTGCGTGCCACCCTCGTGGGTGTTGATGTTGTTGACGTAGGAGTGCAGGTTCTCGTTGAACGAGTCGTTGTACACCATGGCGATCTCCACCGGGATGCCCTGCTTCTCGCCCTCCATGTAGATCACGTCCTCGATGAGGGGCAGGCGCGTTCCGTCCAGGTATTTCACGAACTCCACCAGGCCCTTCTCGCTGTAGAACACCTCGCTCACGAAGCTGCCGTCGTCGTTCGTGCGGCGCTCATCCGTCAGGGTCAGCTTGATGCCCTTGTTGAGGAAGGAAAGCTCCCGCAGCCGGGCGGCGAGGGTATCGTAATTGTACTCGCCCACCTGGAAGATGCTCAGGTCGGGCTGGAAGGTGACGATGGTGCCCCGGTAATCCGTCGTGCCCACCTCCTTCACGGGGTACTTCGGCTTCCCCTCGCTGTATTCCTGCTGGTACTTCTTGCCACCGCGGTGGACTTCCGCCAGCAGCATGGTGCTCAGCGCGTTCACGCAGCTCACGCCCACCCCGTGCAGACCACCGGACACCTTGTAGCTGTCCTTGTCGAACTTGCCACCGGCGTGCAGCACGGTCATCACCACCTCCAGGGCGCTGCGGCCCTCCTTGGCGTGCATGTCCACCGGAATGCCGCGGCCGTTGTCCTTCACCCGGATGCCGTTCGTGGGGGTGATGCTCACCTCCACCGTATCGCAATGGCCGGCCAGCGCTTCGTCGATGGAGTTGTCGACCACCTCGTAGACCAGGTGGTGCAGGCCTTTCACACCGATGTCGCCGATGTACATGGCCGGGCGCTTGCGCACCGCCTCCAAGCCTTCCAGGACCTGGATGCTGTCGGCCGAATAGCTGGAGGCCGCTTTCTTCTGTTCGCTCATTTCTACTGCTGTCTCTGACATGTTCCGGGTGGATGGTCCCGCCCCGTTCGGAAGGGCACGCGAAGATACCCTTTCCCGCCCGGCCGCACGTCAGGTTTTCCCAACAACGGCGCGGGTTTTGTTGATAATTAGGACCTGCTCCGAAGGCGGCTGATCGAGCCTTCCGCGACCAGCCTTGACACACCGCCTCTCCAGGATGCACAAAGACCCTCATTAACAGAAGGTTACCCACCCATCGACCCGACCATCCAACTGAGCCGTGAGGATGACCTGCGCTTACACAGATGGCGAGACCAAACAACGGGCATGATATAGGCCAGGGAAGAGAGCAGCAATCAGAGAGTGGGCACAGGGCTTGGAAATACTAGCTTAGAATGCCATGGAACGTTTGTGGGCACTTCTACTCTTCAGCACCCTAGGGTCGACCGGTAGTGCTACGGCGCAAGAGAGCAGCTCTGACCCATCGTTGATCTTCTCCCTACAAGGCACTGTCTATGACAAGCACCTATTAACACCAATTGAAGGCGCTATTGTGAACGTTGTGGGCACCGATGGCAGCAGCTTCCGCGCAATGACGGATGAGGAAGGCGCCTTCAAGCTCGAACAAGTGGAATCAGAACGTTGTATCCAGCACAAAACCACGTACAGCATACTTGTTGAGAAAGAAGGCTACATGGTCGTGAAGGACCAGCTATCCAATCACGCCAGTACTGAAAGTACCGTATTCGTCAAGGAGTACTTCCTTCAAATAGGCGGACCTACTATTTGCCGACTTCTACCGAATGTCTACTTCGCCCAGAATTCGTTCGAGCTTACACGATCAGCGATCGATACCTTGGACATGCTGGTAACCGTGTTGGAGGAGAATCCGAACTTGGTCATTGAGGTGATCGGGTATTACGATAGCAGCGAAGCCAAAAAGATCGCCAGTAAAAGAAGTAAGTCCACGCGAGGCCATCTCATCTCTCGGGGCGTCCACCCTGGCAGGCTGATCTCGACCGTGGAAGATCAGCCCAGTTACTTCGTGCAGGAGCAGCTTATAATTGATCAGCCCGATGCAGAGAACCGCGAATCGCTTAGGTCAAGGAATCGCGCCGTCTGGTACAAAGTGATCCGCACCGACTGGAAGCCCTGAACGGTCGGGTTGCTCAGAAGGAGTACGTCGCCCCTCCCATCAGCAGCCCGCGCTGCACGGGGTAACGATACCAACGTTCGTACTTGCTGGCGCTCAGGTTGCTCATATCCAGGAAGACGCTGAGGCGCTTGGTATACCTGTATTCCAGCCCGAGGT